>DLUF01000089.1 GCA_002742765.1 Sulfurospirillum sp. UBA12182
TTCTTAAAGAATTGTAAATATAAATTGAGGGTACTGAAGCAAAAAACAACATTTTTAAATTCTGAAAATACTGTGAAGATAGGGGGTAAAGAGTAATGGCCGGGAGAGAGGGATTCGAACCCCCGGATAGTTGCCCATCAACGGTTTTCAAGACCGCCGCTTTCGACCACTCAGCCATCTCCCGATGTAGATATGTGAAAAAACTATTCCGTTTTTTCTTTTACGTAAGTTGCACCTTGGTTGACTTTTTCTTTTGTCCAATCAGCTGCATCTTTTGAGTCACTTTTGACTCCTTCCCAAGTTGCACAGCCACTAAAAAGCAAAACCAAAACTAATCCAACGATATACTTCATGTCTAGTCCTTCCATTTTACTTGGAGGCGACACTCGGATTCGAACCGAGGATCAGAGCTTTGCAGGCTCGTGCCTTACCACTTGGCTATGTCGCCATCGCAAAACAAAAAAGTAGTGGTGCCCGGAGCCGGACTTGAACCGGCACGCTCAAAACGAGCGAGGGATTTTAAGTCCCTTGCGTCTACCAATTCCGCCATCCGGGCAAACGCATTTTTTAGATTTAACAAATGGAGCGGGAAACGAGGTTCGAACTCGCGACCCCAACCTTGGCAAGGTTGTGCTCTACCACTGAGCTATTCCCGCAAAAAAGAGACGAAATTATATCACATCTAATACCAAATGTAAAGGATTTTATGAAATTTTTTCAAAATATCCATCAAATAGGCATTTGCTAAGGCTTAATAGACTTTTTGATATAATAAGCCAAAAAATATAAAGGATATTTATGCGTAGTGATCAGGTAAAAAAAGGTTTTGATAGAGCTCCTCATAGAAGTTTGTTTAGAGCCACTGGAGTAAAAAGTGAAGATTTTGATAAACCATTCATCGGTGTGGCAAATTCACATATAGATATAATCCCTGGTCATTTCTTTTTGCAAGAGTATGGAAGAATCATCAAAGATGAGATAAGAAAAAATGGCTGTGTTCCTTTTGAGTTTAACACGATAGGTGTTGATGATGGTATAGCTATGGGACATGATGGTATGCTCTATTCTCTTCCTAGCCGTGAACTTATCGCAAACTCTATAGAAACAGTGATGAATGCACACAAACTAGATGCCATGATATGTATACCAAATTGTGATAAGATTGTTCCAGGTATGATTATGGGAGCACTTAGAGTAAATGTTCCGACAGTTTTCGTAAGTGGTGGTCCTATGAAAAAAGGTCACACAAAAGATGGTACACCTATCGATTTAGCGACTGCGTTTGAAGCAGTAGGTAAGTTTGAAAAAGGTGCTATCAGTGAAGAAGAGCTTACAGATATCGAGTGTAATGCATGTCCAAGTGGTGGGTCATGTTCAGGAATGTTTACAGCAAATTCTATGAATACCTTGATGGAAGCTATGGGTATAGCACTACCAGGCAATGGAACAATTCTGGCTATGACTCCTGAGCGTGAAAAGCTAATCCGTGCTGCAGCAAAAAGAGTATGTGAGATAGCACTTGATGATAGATATAAAATCAAAAATATTTTAAATGAAAAAGCTGTTAGAAATGCCTTTGCCATAGATATGGCGATGGGTGGAAGCTCAAATACGGTTTTACATATGTTAGCAATTGCAAAAGAAGCTGGAGTTGATTTTAACATAGCAGATATCAATGAAATCAGCAAAAAAGTTTCTCATATCGCGAAGATTTCTCCATCTCTCTCAACTGTTCATATGGAAGACATTAACAAAGCTGGTGGCGTGAGTGCTGTTATGCACGAAATTGCAAAAAGAGACAATGGTTCATTATATCTTGATAACCTCACCGTAACGGGCGAAACGATGGCTCAAAGAATCGAAAATGCCCAAATAAAAGACACAAATATCATCCATACTTTAGATAACCCTTATTCAAAAGTGGGTGGTTTGGCTATACTCTTTGGAAATTTGGCAACGGAGGGTTGTGTTATCAAAACAGCTGGTATCACTGGAAGTAGAAGTTTTAGTGGAAAAGCTGTTTGTTTTGACTCTCAACAACAAGCATTAGCTGGCATTATCGGTGGCAAAGTAAAAGCAGGTGATGTTGTAGTTATCCGTTATGAAGGCCCTCGTGGAGGCCCTGGTATGCAAGAGATGTTATCTCCTACAAGTTTGATTATGGGAATGGGGCTTGGAAGTGATGTAGCACTTATCACTGATGGAAGATTCTCAGGTGCTACAAGAGGGCTAAGCATAGGACATGTAAGCCCAGAAGCTGCTGAGGGTGGTATGATAGGACTTTTACAAGATGGAGATATCATAAATATAGATGTTGATACTTACGAGATAAATGTTGCGCTTGATGACCAAGAGATAGCAAAAAGAAAAGCAGCTTTTAAACCTAAGGTAAAAAAGATTGAAGGAAGTTGGTTAAAACAGTATCGTCAACTTGTGACAAACGCAAGTAATGGTGCAGTTTTAAAAGTTGATTTTGAATAAAAATAAAATAAAAATTCTTGGCAAAGCCATAGATTTAGCGAGAAATAAATAATATGGAATTTTTTAACCTTCTTTTACAACATACCATCACGATGATGGCTATCGTTGACCCTCTTGGAGTGAGTGCTATTATGCTCTCACTCTTGCCCAACAATGCTACAAAAGAGCAGATAAGCAAGATAGCTTATAAATCAACTCTAACTATTATCGTGGCTTTTATCGTAGTGCTTATCAGTGGGAACTTTCTTTTGAAACTTTTTGGGATTGAACTGGATTCTCTTAAGGTTATGGGTGGGATAATCTTGTTGCTTACAGCTATAAAGATGGTTAATGGTGCGATAGAAAACAAAAATCAAACAAAAGAAGAGAGAGAAGAAGCTGCAAATCATGATGAATTTGCCATCATTCCTCTTGGGATTCCTATCACTTTTGGACCAGGGATTTTTGCTACTATTGTTATCTTAAAAGGGCATACTCATACTCTCATAGAACTCTGTGCTTTAGTGATTGCTTATTTGATAGTTGCACTTGCTGTGTATCTTTCATTTAAAAATAGTATCTATATAAAACAGTATCTAGGTATAACAGGGCAGAAAATTATCAGTAGATTAATGGGGCTTATTGTAGGAGCAATTGCAGTTCAATTTATCTTAAGTGGATGCGCAACGCTTTTAAAAGAGTATCTCATATAAAGAAGTTTTCTTTATATGAGATAAGTTTATTATGACATTGTTGTATATAACGCGTAACCAAAACCGATAAGTGCAAAAACCATTGCAACATCAATCACTTGAAGAATTTGAAGTGGATTCATATTTTTGTTCATAATCAATCCTTTATAAAAATTTATGGAATCATACACACTAAAGCTTAAATAAAAATAAAAAAATTAAAAAATATCAAAAAAACTACAAAAATGTTTCAAATATACCATAAAATAAACTTAAACACTAAAAATTAAAAAATATATTCTAAAAAAATTTTAAGAATTTATTAATATATGCTATTTTATTGATTTTATATCAATTTTTTTGATATTTTTTAGAATTTTTTTTGATGGTCGATTTAGTTATAATCTGTACATGTAAAGAATTGTTATCTATTTTGCTCTTCATTGGAGTTAAAAACTTAGTAAAGGAGTGAGAGATGAATCAAGGTGGTTGGACCTGTCCTCATGAAAGAAGTGGTATATGTGATATCATCAAAAAAGAGTGTGACCCTGGAGATAAAGGCTGTGTACTTTATGGAAAAGTGAAGTTTGCAAATCCCCACTCACCTTCTAATGAAGCGTTTGAAAAGAGAATGGAGCGAAAGATGAAAAGAATGCTCGAAGAGGGATATGAGGAGTAAGAGGTGATTATAGGAGCAAATAACCTTTTTCACTCTTTAAAACAAGAAGGACTAAAAGAGGCTTTAGAAGTTTTAGATAGAGGAAATTCTAAAGTCAAGAGTGAAGCATTATTTGTTCAAGAGGCAAAGAGTAAATCCATAGGGGATTTGATAGAGGGGCTTTTAAAAAATGTAGCACAAAATGAGACGACAAAAACACATATCGCAAACCTACTCAAAAATCCTGAAATTACAAAAAATTTTCAAAATCCAACAAATGATTT
Source organism: Sulfurospirillum sp. UBA12182 (assembly GCA_002742765.1). Classification (GTDB taxonomy): domain Bacteria; phylum Campylobacterota; class Campylobacteria; order Campylobacterales; family Sulfurospirillaceae; genus UBA6810. The sequence continues at coordinate 4,095 of DLUF01000089.1, forward strand.
ACAAACTCTTTTAACGCTTTTAAAAGAGGATAAAAACTTACAAAAACAGATACCAAAGATTGAGAACTTTCTGCTTGATATAAAAAAATTAGATACACAAGAGTTAAAATCAAGTATTCAAAACTCTGGTGTGTTCATGGAGTCTAAGCTTCTTCAATCTACACAGCAACCAACGCTTTCAAACGGTATAAAAGAGATTTTAGAAAATCTAACACAAACGCTCCAACAAACACAAAAAAACATAAATCCTAAAGAGTTTTTAGCTTTACATGTAAAGAGTTTATTGGATTCACTCACTAGTTCGAAAAACCTTTCTGAAGCTTTAAAAAACGATATTCAAAAGCTTTTTCAATCTCTTGGCAAAGAGTTGAAAGTTACAGAACCTATCTTAAAAGAGCTTACGAAGTTTGAAACTATCTTCATTCTAAACAATGAGCCAAAACTAGCTAAAAATCTACAAGTTTTCAAAAATGAGTTGATAAGCTATACAAAAGAGGTGTCAAATACCCAAAGATTGCAAAATCTACTCCCTTTGATAAGTACTATTCAAGAGAGCTCTAACCCTTTTTCTAAGGAAATGTTTGGTGAATTAAAAAATATCATAGCAAGCACAAAATCACTCCACTTTGAAGCAAAACCTTTTATAATTACTTTTTTAAAACTAGAGACTGTTTTGTCTGAAGCTAGTTTACAAGATTCAAAAGTGCAACAAGGTATCGCTCTTGAAGAGAGTTTGCCTATGGAGACCAAACTCAAAGAGGTGCTTCATGAGCTAAAATCAGCACTACAAGAACCTAAAATTATCCAGACGATTTTGCCTCAAAAAAGTGTAGATACCATCACAAAGCTCATAGATACCCTACTCTCTTTTAACAAGTTTTTTTCTCAAGAGGTACAGACTCAGATACCACAGACAACTACTCTTTTAAACACATACCAAAGTCTTAGCCCAAATATGATGAAACTAGCTACTCTAGTAGATGTGATAAAAAGTGAAATGAAAAATTTTGAGCCAAAAAATCTTTTACATGTAGAGTTACAAAGAGGGATAAATCACCTTGAAAAAGCTTTGAAACAAGAAGTAGTGAACTTTAATCAGTATATAAACCAAAAATCACTTCCTCTAAAAGAGCAGTTACTAGGTGACATCAAAGCTGTTATGCTTCAACTAAAAGAAGAGATTGTTCTAAGTCCAAAGGCAAAAGAGTTAGGAGTACATGTAGATAAGATTTTAAATACAATCGAATATCATCAGCTCAACTCTTATGCCACAAATTCTATGAGTTTTTATCTTCCTCTTTTATGGCAAGGGTTAGACAAAGGAGAGATAAACTTTAAACGATTAAAAGAAAATCGCTTTTTTTGTGAGATTAACTTAGAATTAAAAGAGTATGGTAAGATTGATTTGATGCTCATGCTTTATGAAAATAAAAATCTAAATATCTCTGTATTTGCCCAAAATGTAGAGTTTATAAATCTTTTTAAAGATAATCTCAAAGAGCTTCGTGTAGGCTTAAACAAACTAGGTTTAATCCCTAAAAATATAGGCTTTTATGATTCTTTAAAAAGTGAAAAAATCAAAAAGACCACAGAGGAATTTATCCTTAATGAAGAGATTGATATGGGGATAAATATAAAGATATGAAACTTCAAAAAGCAGTAGCCCTCAAATACAATAAAGAAAAAAATAAAGCTCCAAAAGTAGTAGCCAAGGGAAAAGGTGAAATTGCAAAAAATATCATAAAAATAGCAGAAGAAAACAAACTACCTATCAAAAAAGATGAAGATTTGGTAGAGCTTTTAACCAAAATAGAACTTGATAGAGAAATCCCCGAAAACCTTTATAAAGCAGTTGCTGAAGTATTTAGTTTTATCTATAACATCACCAACAAAAAAGCTTGATTTAGACTTAAAAAAAAGTCTTAAAAAAATCCACAGTTTAAGATAACATAGCAAGCACAGTTATAAAAAGGAGTTCATATGAAAGTGAATTTTAAACAAAGAATCACTTTGTTGGCTGGTTGGTGTATAGCTTGGTCTTTGGCTATTTTCTCTGTTGTGAGCTATTATGCCGTAAAGAGTAGTCTAGCAGAAGAAGTTATCAGTAAACAGATGAATATGACAGAGACTTTGCATACAGATATCAATAGTTGGCTAAGATATAAAATTGATATCATTGAAGCACTTGCAAAACAGATAAGTGTGCATAAGTCATTTTCAAAAGAGGAGATGGTACCTATTTTAAATAGTGTAAAACAAGGGATTAAAGCAGAAAAAACATATCTAGGGCTTGAAACAGGAGAGATGATTTATGCGAGTGGAAACCCTCCTTCTGCTGGATATGATCCAAGGATTAGACCTTGGTATAAAACAGGTATGCAAGTAGACAAAGCAAAACTTACAGAACCTTTTATGGGTGCAAGTAGTAAAAAAATGACCATATCTATCGTAGCCCCTATCGTAGTTGATAGTAAAAAAGTAGGAGTAGTTTCGGCAAATCTATTAGTAGAAGATGTGATGGAAAAAGTTTATTCTACAAAATTTAAGGGAGGATACGCTTATATCGTAGATGATAAAGGTAAAATCATTATCCACCCGATTAAAGAGCGTCAAAATGAACAGATGAGTAGTATAAACCCAACTTTGAAAAAAGCCTATGAATATATGCTTACTAAAGATAGCGGTAATTACTCTTATGTCTTTTCTAGCGGACAAGATAATATTTTAACCTTTAAAAAACTAGACAATGGCTGGATAGTAGCTTTAGCAGTTGATGAAAAAGTTGCATACTCCTTTTTGAGTACTTTAGTAAAACTTTTCCTTATCACAGGACTTTTTATGATGGTATTTTCCATCATCTTTTTGATAGTCATACTGAACAATCAGTTTAAACCTCTATCTCATCTTAATGAACTTATCGAAAAATTATCGAGCAATGAGGGTGATTTAACACAAAGACTTACTATAAAAAGAGACGATGAGATAGGACTTATTAGTAAAAATATTAATCGCTTTATAGAAAAGATACACACGATTATCTTAGCTTCAAAAAGAAGTAGCGAAGAGAATGCTTCTGTTTCCCATGAGCTATCAAACACTGCTTATGAAGTTGGGCAAAGGGTGGATAAAGAATCCAAGATAGTACAAAACGCAACTTCTCAAGCTGATGCTTTAAAATCTTATTTGGAATCTTCAGTGCAAAAGGCTAAGATAGCAAACGAAGATGTGCAAAATATCGTAGGAAATTTAGAACAGGTTAATGGGGAAGTGACTGGATTAGCTTCGATGCTTCAACAAAGTGCTGCAAGGGAAACAGAACTTGCAGAGAAGTTAAACACAGTAAGTAATAATACTCAAGAAGTTAGAGAAGTTTTAGCTGTTATCAATGACATAGCAGATCAAACTAATTTACTAGCACTTAATGCTGCTATCGAAGCTGCACGTGCAGGAGAACATGGTCGTGGTTTTGCTGTTGTTGCTGATGAAGTGAGAAAATTAGCGGAGCGTACACAAAAATCTCTTATAGAAATCAACTCTACGATTAATATAGTTGTTCAATCCATCTCTGATGTGAGCGGAGAGATGACTCAAAATGCGCAGGAGATGAATAAAATCACAGATAAATCAGTAAGTGTTCAAGATAATGTAAAAGATGTTGCAACAGTCTTAGATAGTACAGTCAAAAGTGCTGCTGGGACAATCCAAGATTATATCCAAACAGCTGAAAAGATAGGAAATATATCAGTAGAGATAGATAAAATCAATGACATCTCTAGCATAAATGTGAGTAGCATGGAAGAGATTGTTGCTGCTTCTGGTCACTTGACGAAGATGACAGAAAATCTCAACAACGAAATAAGTAAATTTAGACTCTAGTCATTCTAAAAGAGGCTTCATAGTATAAGCACTTAAGCCTCTTTTCCCAATAAACCCTTAAATCATATATTCAGCCCAAACTCGTTAAAATACGCAAAAATGTAAAGGTTATAAATGGAAAATTTACCAGCATGTCCAAAATGTGGTAGTGAGTATACTTATGAAGATGGAGCGTTTTTTATCTGTCCTGAGTGTACTTATGAGTGGAGTAAGGATGAGGCTAATAACTCTGAATTAGCACTTGAAATAAGAGATGCCAATGGAGCGATTTTACAAGATGGAGATAGTGTAACTGTTATAAAAGATTTGAAAGTCAAAGGAAGTTCTAGCGGTATAAAAGTTGGAACAAAAATCAAAGGCATCAGAATCGTTGAGGGAACAGATGGACACAACATCGACTGTAAAGTTCCAGGGATTGGGCAAATTAAGCTAAAACAAGAGTTTGTTAAAAAGGCTTAACTCGTTTTTTGCCCCTCTTTTGGGGTGCTTAGATTTTGATGCAAAGATAAAGAGATATTGTTCTTAAAGAGACCTCCATAAAAGGTTTTAGCATTAATCTCTTCATACGCTTCACACAAGCTTTTACCCTCCTCGATACACTGTTTAAGAATCTTTAAAATCGTTGTTGCATCGTTTGGATTTATATGGGTAGGAGCTTCACTCCCAAATGTAAAATGTTTATGAATCCTCTCTATTAGCTTTTTGTTACGTACCTCGATAAAAACAGATTCTAAAGGGGCTTTAAAAAACATAACACCGTTTTTGATGTTGATAGAGGTATAAGCAGTATCAAGTCCATAAATCTTTCTTGAGTAAGAATCAAAAAAATAGAGTCTTTTGTTGTAGTTTTCATCAAAATTATCTATCATCAGTTGTAGGATTTGAACCTTTTGAATATCGGTATAAAAATTACCGATTTGAGCAAAACAAAAATTGAGTAAAGACTTGATACTATACCACTCTGTTGTATGAAAAGAGTAAGAGAGCATTTTCGTGATACGCTCTTTTTTAAAACTTTCTATCTCTAAAGAGCTTTGAGTTCGATATACTCTAGGAACTGTGGTATCTCTATACATGGGTCCAGGAAATTGTGGATGGATAACAAAACGCTCTTTATCTTCGTGTGCTAAGATGTACTTAAGTCCTCCAAGGTAGCCCTCATCTATGATTTTAATCTCTTCTTTTGGAACTTGTGTTAAAAGCTCTAAGAGTTCTTCTCCTTGACACTCTTGTGACCAGATTCTCTTAGGATAGCGAAAAAAAGTAGAGATTCTTTCTAAAACTTCTTCACCTGGTTCTTTTTGAACGATTTTATCTATCCATGAAGTTACAGTTCTTCTATCTTTGCCGATAATCTCTGCAAATTTTGAGATACTCAACTGTGAACGTTTGTATATATCAACCACTTTTTCAATGACTGTTTTTGACATACAAGAGCCTTTCTTAAGAGTGACAAAAAAATTATATTTTTCATAATTGTACAATTTTTGTACATAAAAAACAAATATTGTGGAAAAATTTTTTCTTGTACAAAAACTGCGTTTAAAAATAGATTTTTGTACCATCACATTTTTGTCACTTCTTGTATAATCTTTTTTAATATAAAAACAATAAAGGATGAGACATGGGAGCAATTTATGACAAAGTCTATGCTGAATCTATAAAAGACCCAGAGGCTTTTTGGGCAGAGGCTGCTACAAGGGTGCATTGGTACCATAAATGGGATAAAGTTTTAGATGTTGTCAATGGACATTATCGTTGGTTTGTAGGTGGTTGTATGAACAGCTGTTATAATGCTCTTGATTTACATGTAGACCATGGTAGAGCCGACCAACTCGCACTTATCTTTGATTCTCCTGTGACAGATACGAAGAAAACTTATACATACAGACAACTTCGTGATAGGGTCGCAAAAGTAGCTGGAATGCTAGTGAACAAAGGTGTTGTAAAAGGCGATAGAGTTGTCATCTATATGCCGATGATTCCAGAAGCTCTTATCGCTATGCTTGCTTGTGCTAGGATTGGGGCTATTCACTCTGTTGTTTTTGGTGGTTTTGCGGCGCATGAGCTTGCTACGAGAATCGAGGATGCAAAGCCAAGAGTTATCATGAGTGCAAGCTGTGGTATCGAAGTAAGTAGAGTAATCCACTATAAACCACTTTTAGATGAAGCGATTAAAAAATCAAGCCATAAACCAACTACGTGTTTTATCTGGCAACGTCCTCAAGAAAGGGCAAATATGCTTCCTTGGAGAGATGTTGATTGGGAAGTTGAGGAAGCAAAAACGAGTCCAGTTGATTGTGTTCCAGTTGACGCTATTGATCCTCTTTATATCCTTTATACCTCAGGAACAACAGGAAAACCAAAAGGCGTTATCAGAAGCAATGGCGGACACTCTGTTGCGATGAAATGGTCTATGGATAATGTTTACAATGCAAAACCAGGCGATGTCTTTTGGGCTGCGAGTGATGTTGGCTGGGTTGTTGGTCACTCTTATATCGTTTATGCACCTTTGATGAATGGTTGTACAACGGTTGTATATGAGGGAAAACCAGTGCGAACTCCAAATCCTGGAGCATTTTGGAGGGTATGTAGTGAGTACAAAGTAAATGTGCTTTTTGCTGCACCTACGGCATTTAGAGCGATAAGAAAAGAGGACCCTGAGGGAGAATGGGTTAAAAAATATGATTTAACACATCTTAAAACTATTTTTATGGCGGGAGAGAGATGTGATTCTCCAACTTTAGAGTGGACAAATAAAGTGACTGGTAAACCTATCATCGACCATTGGTGGCAAACAGAAACGGGTTGGGCAATAGCGGCAAATCCACTAGGACTTGATCCAATGGAAGTAAAACCAGGAAGTCCTACAAAGCCTATGCCAGGATTTAATCTTAAAGTTTTAGATAGCGAAGGTAAAGAGTGTAAAGCTGGAAAACTTGGAAATCTTGTTATCAAGCTTCCATTGCCACCAAGTTGTTTGATGGGTATTTGGGAAGATGATGAGAGATACAGACGCTCATACCTTAATTTTTATGAAGGTTATTACCTCACAGGAGATTCTGGGTATATCGATAAAGATGGCTATGTTTGGGTTATGGGTCGTATGGATGGGGTTATCAATGTTGCTGGACACAGACTCTCAACAGGAGAGATGGAGGAGATAGTAGCAAAACATCCAGATGTTGCAGAGTGTGCGGTTATAGGGGTTGATGATGAACTCAAAGGTGAAGTTCCTATGGGATTTGTTGTGCTCAAAGAGGGAATAGAAAGAGATCATCAGTCTCTTGTTGATGGTATCGTGCAGCTTGTTCGTGACGAGATAGGTGCGGTTGCAAGTTTTAAAATAGCAACAGTTGTCAAAAGATTGCCAAAGACAAGAAGTGGAAAGATACTTCGTGGAACGATGAGAGCTATGGCAGATGGAAAAGAGTGGAGTATGCCTTCAACAATAGAAGATAAAGATGTATTGCCAGAAGTTGAAGCAGCCATCCATGCTCTTGGCTATCCACTAAAAAAAGGAGAATAGATTATGAGTGCAGGAAAAAGATTTAAAGATGCCCTAAGTGAACAAAGCCCTTTACAGATTTTAGGTGTTATTAATGCATATAGTGCTTTACAAGCGCAGCGTGCTGGTGCAAAAGCACTATATCTCTCGGGAGCTGGTGTGGCAAATGCAAGCTATGGTTTACCAGACCTTGGTATGACTGGCTTAGAAGATGTATGCATAGATATTAGAAGAATTACAAGCAGAACAGATTTGCCTCTTTTGGTTGATGCAGATACTGGTTGGGGTGGAGCTTTTAACATAGCTCGAACTGTAAAAGAGATGACAAGAGCTGGGGCCGCAGGGTGTCATATAGAAGATCAAGTTGCTCAAAAAAGATGTGGTCATCGACCAAATAAAGAGTTAGTAAGCATAGAAGAGATGAGTGATAGAATCAAAGCGGCAGTCGATGCAAAGATTGACCCTGATTTTGTCATCATGGCAAGAACTGATGCACATGCAAGCGAAGGTCAAGCCGCGGCGATTGAAAGAGCAAAGGCTTATGTGGAAGCTGGAGCTGATATGATATTTGCTGAAGCTATCCACACTTTAAAAGAGTATGAAGAGTTTACCTCCGTTATCAAAGTGCCAGTTTTGGCAAATATTACAGAGTTTGGTGCAACTCCTATGTTTACAGTTGAAGAGTTAGCAAGTGTTGGAATTAGCATGGTTCTTTATCCTCTCTCAGGCTTTAGAGCGATGAATAAAGCAGCACTGAGTGTATTTGAAGCGATACTAAAAGAGGGAACGCAAAGTAGTGTACTAGATATCATGCAAACAAGAAAAGAGCTGTATGCGATGTTAGATTATCACTCGTATGAGGATAAACTTGACCAACTTTTTACAAAGAATAAATGTTAAAGGATAATCAATGAGTACTGAAAACAGTGGATTTAAACCAAAAAAATCTGTTGCCTTATCAGGAACAGCAGCAGGAAATACAGCGATTTGTACAGTAGGAATTACTGGAAATGATTTACACTATAGAGGGTACGATATCTTAGAGTTTGCGACACAATGTGAGTTTGAAGAGATAGCATATTTAATCATTCATGAAAAATTACCAAACAGAGCTGAACTTGATGCATATAAGAAAAAGTTAAAAGGCTATCGTGATTTACCAGTTGGAGTAAAAACAGTTTTGGAACAACTTCCAAAAACAACTCATCCTATGGATGTTATGAGAACAGGTTGTGCAGCTTTAGGTTGTATGGAGAGTGAAGACCAAGGGCATGATAAGACAAAAGCGCAAGATATAGTCGATAGACTAATTGCTTGTTTTGGCTCAATCTTGCTTTACTGGTATCACTACTCTCACAATGGTAAAAAGATAGAATTAGCAACTGATGATGATACGATAGCAGAGCATTTTTTACATCTTTTACATGGCAAAAAGCCAAAAGAGAGTTGGATAAAAGCGATGCATATCTCACTTATCCTTTATGCTGAGCATGAGTTTAATGCTTCTACATTTACAGCTCGTGTCATCGCAGGAACTGGTTCAGATATGCACTCAGCTATCACAGGAGCGATTGGGGCTTTAAGAGGACCAAAACATGGTGGAGCAAATGAGGCGGCATTTAGAATCCAAGAGCGCTATAGTTCCCCTGATGCAGCTGAAGCTGATATCAAAGAGCGAATGGCTAAAAAAGAGATAATCATCGGCTTTGGACATCCCGTGTATACGATAAGTGACCCAAGAAATGTTGTTATCAAAGAGGTGGCAAAAAATCTAGCAGTAGAAAATGGCGATACGCTTATGTATGATGTGGCTGAACGCATTGAAAGTGTCATGTGGGATGCTAAAAAAATGTTCCCAAATCTTGATTGGTTCTCAGCAGTTTCTTACAATCAGATGGGTGTTCCAACAGATATGTTTACTCCTATATTTGTAATTGCTCGAACAACTGGTTGGGGAGCGCATGTGATAGAGCAAAGAGAAGATGGTAAAATCATCCGTCCTTCGGCAAATTATATAGGACCTGAGAATTTAGAGTTTAAAACATTAGAACAAAGATAAAAATATGAAACGTGAAAACTATCTTAAACAAATAAAAGGCTTACATGTAAGCTTTTATGATGTCAAAAGTGCCGTTGAAGAGATTGAAGCAGGAAGCTTTGAAAAGCTTAATTATACTTCAAGAGTATTGGCTGAAAATCTCCTTCGCAAATGCCCTGAAGAGGATTTGAAAGAGTCTTTAATCCAGCTCATTGAAAAAAGAGATGACAAAGATTTTCCTTGGTATCCGAGTCGTGTTGTATGTCACGATATCTTAGGTTTGACTGCATTTGTTGATTTGGCGGGGCTTCGTGAAGCAGTAGCAAAAGGTGGAGGAGACCCACAAAAAGTAAATCCAGTCGTTCCAACACAACTCATCGTTGACCACTCTTTGGCAGTGGAGTGTGGAGGATTTGACCCAGATGCATTTACTAAAAACAGAGCCATAGAAGATAGAAGAAATGCAGATCGTTTTCACTTTGTAAATTGGAGTAAAGAGGCATTTGACAATGTAGATGTTATCCCTCCAGGTAATGGCATCATGCATCAGATAAACTTAGAGAAGATGTCTCCTGTTATCCATAGCGTTGATGGTGTTGCATTTCCTGATACTCTTGTTGGAACAGACTCTCATACTCCTCATGTGGACGCCCTTGGTGTCATCGCTGTGGGTGTTGGGGGACTTGAGGCTGAGAATGTAATGCTTGGAAACCCCTCTTTCATGAGAGTTCCTGAGATAATCGGTGTGAAGATTGTAGGCAAAAGAGCAGAGGGAATCACAGCAACAGATATCGCGTTAGCGCTTACTAGTTTTTTAAGAGAACAAAATGTTATCTCAGCATACTTAGAGTTTTATGGAGAGGGTTTAGCGTACCTAACCCTTGGTGATAGGGCGACTATCTCAAATATGACACCAGAGTATGGTGCGAGTGCGGCGATGTTTGCTATCGATGAGCAGACTTTGGAGTATCTAACACTTACTGGTCGCCAGAGTGAGCAGGTAAAGTTAGTAGAAGCGTATGCAAAAGCAAACGGACTTTGGGCAGATACACTCAAAAATGCAAGCTATGCAAAAGAGTTAGTCTTTGACCTCTCATCAGTTACAAGAAGTCTCGCAGGGCCTTCAAAGCCACATAAACTTGTTCCAACATCGACTTTAAAAGATGAGGGAATTGTAAAAGAGTTTACTCACGATGGTGAAAAGATGCCAGATGGTGCGGTTTTGATAGCAGCGATTACAAGCTGTACTAACACTTCAAATCCTAGAAATGTTATAGCCGCTGCACTTTTAGCAAAAAGGGCAAATGAGCTAGGCTTATCAAGAAAACCATGGGTTAAATCCTCTTTGGCTCCAGGCTCAAAAGTAGTAGAAGAGTATCTCAAAGAGGCAAATTTACTAGGGGAACTTGAAAAACTTGGCTTTGGTATCGTTGGTTTTGCTTGTACTACATGTAACGGTATGAGTGGAGCGCTAGATCCAAAAATCCAAGAAGAAGCACTTCAAAATGATATCTATACAACAGCAGTTCTCTCAGGCAATCGAAACTTTGATGGAAGAATCCACCCCTTTGTAAAAGAGGCATTTTTAGCTTCTCCTCCGCTTGTTATCGCTTATGCGTTAGCTGGGAGTATTAGATTTGATATCGAAAAAGATGTGTTGGGCAATGACAAAGATGGAAATCCAATTACACTTAAAGATATCTGGCCAAGTGATGAGCAGATAGATACAGTTGTAAAAGCTTGCGTAAAACCTGAAATGTTTAGTGCTATTTATGAGCCGATGTTTGCCAAAGGGGCTTTGAGTGAGTTTAAAGTAAGTCCATTTTATAACTGGAACCCAAAAAGTACTTACATCCAAAAGCCTCCTTACTGGGAAGCTGAGTTTATGGGAAGACCCGCACTTAAAGGGATGATTCCACTTGGAGTTTTTCCAGATAACATCACAACTGACCACCTCTCGCCATCAAATGCGATTTTACCTGATAGTGCTTCAGGCGAATACTGTATAAAGATGGGATTGCCGATTGATGATTTAAACTCTTATGCAACTCATCGTGGAGATCATAACACTGCTATTAGAGCGACTTTAGCAAATCCAAAACTCTTTAATGAGATGGTAAAAGATGCAAATGGCAAGGTAAAACAAGGTTCACTCACTTTGATAATGCCAGAAGCTAAACAGAGCCGTATGTGGGAAGCCATCGAGACTTATAGGCAACGAAAACAGCCTCTTATCATCATCGCAGGTACTAACTATGGTCAGGGAAGTTCACGTGATTGGGCTGCTAAAGGTGTGAGGCTCGCTGGTGTTGAAGTGGTTGTGGCTGAAAGTATCGAGAGAATACATCGAACAAATCTTGTGGGTATGGGAGTTTTGCCATTACAGTTCAAAGATGGTGAAAATAGACATACATACAAAATCGATGGAAGCGAAACATACGAAGTAGTTGGCGAGATTAAGCCTCGTACAACACTTAAGTTGGTGATGACAAGACGAAGTGGTGAAAAAGTAGAAATTCCTCTTACATGTAGACTTGATACAAGTGCTGAGGTAGAGGTTTACAACGCTGGTGGAATTTTGCAAAAATTTGCAAAAGATGTAATAGCAGGAAAATAAAATGAGCAAAATTTCACAAATACCAATCCGTGCCACTTATATGAGAGGTGGTACGAGTAAAGGGACTTTTTTTAATATAGAAGATTTACCACAGGCTGCAAAAGTAGCGGGAGAGGCAAGAGATAAACTCTTACTTCGCGTTGTAGGAAGTCCTGATCCTTATGGAAAACAGATAGATGGCATGGGAGGAGCGACTTCAAGTACGAGTAAGACAGTTCTTGTTGGAAAAAGCACAAAACCTAACCATGATGTGGATTATTACTTTGGTCAAGTTTCCATAGATAAGCCTTTTATGGATTGGAGTGGAAACTGTGGCAACCTCAGCTCTGCTGTTGGGCCGTTTGCCATAAAATGTGGATTGGTGGATAATCTAGTCCAAGATGGTATCCAAGTAGTACGCATTTGGCAAGTAAATATCCAAAAAACTATCCTTGCTTATGTGCCGATGCGAGATGGAAAGGTGCAAGAGTGTGGGGATTATGAGATAGATGGAGTTGCGTTCCCAGCGGCTGAGATAAAGTTAGAGTTTGTCTCCCCAGTTGATCCTAGTGAAGCACTCTTTCCAACTGGAAATCTTATAGATGATTTGGAAGTTCCTGGTGTTGGCACTTTTAAAGCTACGATGATAAGTGCTGGAATCCCGACTATCTTTTTAAACGCTGATGAATTGGGCTACGGTGGAACTGAGCTTCAAGGAGATATCAACTCTGATAAGGCAGCTTTAGAAAAGTTTGAGACTATAAGAGCGTATGGTGCTATCAAAATGGGGCTTATAAAAGAGCTAGATGAAGCCAAAACAAGAGCGCATACTCCTAAAATCGCTTTTGTTTCCCCACCTCAAAGTTACACAGCTTCAAGTGGTAAAGTGATAGGGATAAATGATATAGATTTGAATGTCAGGGCACTATCTATGGGACAACTCCACCATGCGATGATGGGAACAGCTTCTGTTGCTATCGGATGTGCTGCTTGTGTTCCTGGGACTTTGGTCAACCTAGCATGTGGTGGGGGAGAAAAGGATGCAGTCACTTTTGGACATCCCTCAGGAGTGCTGAAAGTTGGAGCAACCATAGAAAATGAGTCTGGAAAACTAGTCGTGCAAAAAGCTAGTATGAGCCGAAGTGCCAGAGTTATCATGGATGGATATGTCTATGTTCCAAGTGATATTATGGATTAGGTTTTATCTTTACATGTAAGGATTTTTCCTTACATGTAAACTTCTTTATTCGCTTTTTTTTATCTCATACCCAAAGATTATCTCTTTTGTCTCTTTTGCGCCTAGCTCAAACTCCCAAGAAGTTTTACCCTCTGCACTCATAGAGTCAAATGCTGGGTTAGCGATAGGTTTTACTTCTATATCTCCATCTTTTGAGACAGGAGTTTTTGTAACGAACTGTACATGCAAAGGTTTGTTTTGTGTATTTGTTAGAGTGTATTTCCATTGTTCATTGGAAGTTTTTCCGCTAAAAAAGCTACTTTGAGCTTTGGTTTTGAGAAGTTCTTTTTTTACATATACAAACTGATTTTCTCCAAGATAGAGGTGTGAATTTACTTTTTCATTCAAATTTCCAAGACGGATAATGCCTAGAGGAAGAGCGTTTAAAAAAAGATTTGCTTCTCGTTGGATGTAGTTTTTTTGCGGTGTAAATTCTGCTTGTAGATAGGCTTTGTTGTTGCCATAGCCATCGATAAAATTTTTTAGATTTATCTTCATCTCTTCACTAGAGAGAGTGATTTTTTCTGTTTTTTCACGTTTGAGTGTGATATCTTTGAGTGTGTAAGAGTAGAGTGTTTCTAAATCTTCCCTTTGGATGTTTATAGCTTCGGGCATAGCTGCTCTTAGAGAGGCTGATTTTGCCATGACGGCATCTTTATAAACGACTGGTTGCTCTTTATAGAGATAATGAGGATAAAACACTTTTGGTGTTAAATCTTGATTAAAAGATTTTGAATAGATATGCAAGTCGATATCTTCTAAATCTTCAAAACTATATTGTGTGAGTGCGATTTTTTCAACTATATTTAGAGTGTTTTTGGTAGTATCAGCAAAGATATCGTAATAAGGCTGAAAACTAATCTGCTCAAAAGGATAGCTGATTTTGACACTTGCATTCTTCTTACATGTAAAGTGCGCTTCAAAGAGTTTATACTCGATTTTTGGTTTACGCTCTAGCTCCTCTATCTCCTTTTGTACTTCTTGAATCTCTTTATGCAACAAAGAGAGCTTTGTCTCGATTTTTAGGATGTTTTGTTCTAAAAAAGAGGCTGCTTTCTCTATCTTTGAAAAATCTTTTTCATTTTGTAAATCAAATGTAGTATAGAGGTTTCTTTTTGCTAAAAGTGCGTTTTGTTGGAGCGATAAATCCTCTTTTTTCTCTTGTAATTTTTGAAGTTCTTTTGGAATCTCTTTGATAACTTTTTGCGCTACATGTTCACTACGCAACTCACACCCCTCATCAAGCATATATCTGATATCTTCACTCTTTACATGTAAAGGCAGTTTGAGTTCTACTTTTTGCGGAGATAGAAAACTTTTTGTAAGGTAGGATTTGTTCGTATATAGCTCTAATGTAGTATTTGCATAAAGACTCAAAGCCAATAAAAGAGTTCCTAAAAAAACTTTTTTCATCGTATCTTCCTTGTAAGTATTTTCTAAATTGTAACATATCAAGATAAACGCTTTATTATCTTTAATGAGATATAATCTCTAAAAAAATACAGGATGGTTTGTTTATGGCACACAAAGCTACTAAATATATATTTGTAACAGGAGGAGTTCTTAGCTCCCTTGGTAAAGGTATAGCGGCTGCTAGTATCGCAACACTACTAAAAAATGTCGGTTTTAAAGTGAGTATCTTAAAGGCTGACCCTTATATAAATGTAGACCCAGGAACGATGAGTCCACTAGAACATGGAGAGGTTTTTGTTACCCATGATGGGGCTGAGACGGATTTGGATTTGGGGCATTATGAGAGGTTTTTAGATGATGACCTTTCCCAATCAAATAACTTTACAACGGGTCGTGTGTATTCAAGTGTTATAGAAAAAGAGCGAAGAGGAGATTATCTTGGTAAAACGATACAAGTAATTCCTCATATCGTAGATGAGATTAAAGAGAGAATCGTTAAAGCAGGTGAGGGAAAAGATATCCTTATCGTTGAGATTGGTGGAACAGTTGGGGATATAGAGGGCTTGCCTTTCTTGGAAGCTATCCGTTCGCTTAGAAGTGATGTAGGCAAAAAAAGAGCGATGTACATACACTTAACACTTGTTCCTTTCATCAAAGTTGCAGGTGAACTTAAAACAAAACCAACACAGCACTCGGTGCAAGAGCTAAGAAGAATTGGTATCAGTCCAGATATGCTTATCTGTCGTTCTGAAATGCCTCTACCAAAAGAGCTAAAAAACAAGCTTGCCCTTTCATGTGGTGTAGAGAGAAATTGTGTTATCGAATCAAGCGATGCAGCAACTATCTACCAAGTACCACTAAATTTTCAAAAAGAGAATATTTTAGAACCGATTTGTGAAGCATTAGAACTTGGAGTTTGCAATCCAAATATGGATGAATGGGATACTCTAGTAAAAAGAGTAATCGCTCCAAAAGATGATGTAACGATTGGTTTTGTAGGAAAATATCTTGACCTTAAAGAAGCTTATAAATCACTCACAGAATCTTTTATCCATGCAGGTGCTCATCTCAATGCTAGAATTAATCTCAAATGGGTTGATTCAGAAGAGATTGAAGATAGGGGCGCAGAGACACTTTTAAGCGATGTAGATGGTATCTTAGTTGCTGGAGGTTTTGGTGAGCGTGGTGTTGAGGGCAAAATCAAAGCGATAGAGTTTGCAAGAGTCAATAAAATCCCATTTTTAGGGATTTGTCTAGGGATGCAACTTGCTATGATAGAGTATGCTAGAAATGTTTTAGGCATTGAAGATGCAACTTCTATGGAGTTTAATCCTGAAACAAAATCGCCTATTATTTACTTGATTGATAACTTTTTAGATACAGCAGGAAAAAAACAAGTAAGAACACACAAAAGCCCACTAGGCGGTACGATGAGACTTGGTGGTTATGAGTGTGAAACAAAAAAAGGCTCACTTCTAAGAGCTGTTTATGATAACAAAGAAAAGATAATCGAAAGACACAGACACAGATACGAAGCTAACCCAACTTATCGAGAAGCTTTTGAAAAAGCGGGGATGATTGTAAGTGGTGAATCTCATGGCTTGATAGAAGTTGTTGAGATTAAAGATCACCCTTGGTTCTTAGGCGTACAATTCCATCAAGAATTTACTTCAAGATTAACAGCACCAAATAAAG
>DLUF01000084.1 GCA_002742765.1 Sulfurospirillum sp. UBA12182
AGTCATAGACCCTGGACGTAAAGGTCAGGTATGCGGATTGATAAGTCAGAAGTGAAAGTCGATGGCTCAACCATGTATCTTCTTTTAATGATACGGCGATTAGCAAAAAGCTGCTCATTGTCTGCTAATCTTTGTTCATTGATTGCCTCAAAATCAGCAAGTTTTATAACAACTTCACCTCTAATCTCAATCCTTTTATCATATGTGATTTCAAGAGGAACCGAACGGATAGTTTTAACATTTTGCGTTACATCTTCTCCGATAACTCCATCACCTCTAGTAATCGCTTGAAGAAGTTTACCCCCTTCATAGATGATATTTAAACTCGCCCCATCAAATTTTGGCTCACAAAAAAAGTGTGGATTTTCAACATTTTTATAGATTCTCTCAACCCAAGTTTGAAGACCAGAAGCATCAAAGATGTCTTCCATACTCCACATTCTAGCACCATGTTTTGCTTTAAAAAAGGATTCGATTACAACACCGCCAACCTTTTGTGTTGGTGAAATTACGCTTACATGTAAAGGATTCTCTTTTTCATAAGCTTCTATCTGGCGGTAGAGTTTATCATACTCTTCATCACTAGCGATAGGATTGTCATATATATAATAGGCATCCGCCCATTCTTTTAGTAGTTTTACTTGTTCAAGGTATTGTTTTTGAGTCATGCAACCAATCTTTTATATCTAAAAATAATCCTAAAGCATACCAAAAAAAGGTTTAAGAGTTCATTGAAAAATTTTAAAAATAGCTATCATAAAAAAGCTTTACTATCGTGATACCCACGATTGTGAGGAAAAAAGTTCTTATAAAAGAGACCTCTTTTTTGACTACTAAACTAGAACCAAGATATGCACCTAACATCTGTCCCATACCCATTAAAATTCCAACAGTCCATAAAACTTTTCCACCTATGATGAAGACGCTCAAAGAGACGATATTGCTTGTAAAATTCATGATTTTTGTCTGTGCTGTAGCACTTTTGAGATTTAATCCTAAAAGCATAACGATCGCAATCGTCCAGAAAGAACCTGTTCCTGGTCCAAAAAAACCATCATAAAAACCGATAGCCAAACCAAAAATCAGGTAAAAGAAGGTCGGTTTTAAGACATGATGTCTATCTTGTGAGCCTAGTTTTGGCGTAAAAAGTGTATACATAAAGATAAAAACTAGCATAAAAGGAATTATCTTGCTTAACAAAGAAGCATCAAGTAGCAAGATACTATATGTCCCTAAAGTAGCACCAATAAAAGTGAAAAAAATTCCTAAATATACATCTTTGAGTTTTACCAAACCTTTTTTAATATAATTAAAAGAAGCTGTAAAACTCCCAAAAGAACTTTGCAGTTTATTTGTAGCAAGTGCTATGTGTGGTGGCATTCCTGAAGCTAAAAGTACAGGAACTGTGATGATACCACCACCCCCTGCGATGCTATCAACAAATCCAGCTAAAAAAGCAGCCAAAAAGAATATCAGATAATAATAAAGTTCAAACTCCATCATAAATCCAAATAAATATCAAAAGTTTTATTTCTTACTTTGCCCAAAATCTCTCTTTTTATAACACTAAAAGCAAACCTTCTATCACCACCTCTAATACGCCCTTTTTCACTCTCATTACACTCATGGCATATAAAAAAGGTTATCTTATCGCCTAAGGTTGCAGTTGTTTTACAATTCTCATCATCAACATAAAGCATACTTTTACATGTAGGGCAATAGCACCATAAATCTACAATTTCATCTTTTTTCCATTTCCATTTCCAGATGAGATTATAAAAGCTATCTTGTTTATAGAGTCGATACTTTGGTTCTAAAAGTTTAACAGCTAAAAAAGTGAGAAAAATAGCTATAAATAAGAGGAAAATAGGTGCAGCTACAACTAAAGCTTCAGGGATATTATATGCTTGACCAAGTTCGCTGATATAGCTTTTAATTTTTTCCATTATAAAGTAGCCTCGTTTATTTTTTCCCAAACTTGCATCGCTTGATAGTGTTCTTTAACATCATGCGCACGTATGATACTTGCACCATTTTCAAGAGCTTTTAAGTGGATAGCTAAAGTACCAGGTAATCTCTCTTCAACACTACAAGGTACTATCTTATCTATCATAGATTTTCTGCTTGCTCCAACTAAAAGTTCATATCCAAAGTGTAAAAAATGCTCATGATGATTGAGAAGAAGTAGATTGTGTTCTAAACTCTTTCCAAAACCGATTCCTACATCAAGGATTATTTTGTTTATACCAAAACTTTTAGCTTTTGCAATGCGCTGTGCAAAAAATGAATCAACCTCTTCTAACACATCTTCATAATAAGGATTACTTTGCATATCAAGAGGAGTCCCTTTCATATGCATAAGAACTACTGTTGCATCGTATTTAGCAGCAACTCTAGCAACCTCATCATGCGCAAGAGCGGTGATATCGTTGACGATGCGAAAACCTCTATCTAAAGCATAATTTAAACATAGCGCAGAGTAACTATCGAGTGAAAATGTAACGTTATCAAAGAGTTTATGCTCATAGATAAGATCAACAATCGGTTTGATACGATTTAACTCCTCTTCTTCACTCACTCCCATACTTCCAGGTCGTGAGGAGACACCTCCGATATCGATGATATCTGCACCATCTTCAATCATCAAATTCATTTTTTTAAGAGCATTTGTAGCATCAAATCTACTTTTTTGAAAAAAACTATCTTCATTTGCATTTAAAACACCCATTAACTGTGGCTTTTTTTGCTCTTTATATAAAAAATCTCCCAAGCCTTTAGCAACCTCTTTTAAACCAAAAGGTTGTGCCAACTCTTTTTTGCTCAAAATTTTAAGTTCACGAGAACTCGCTATCAGCAAAGCATCTGTAAACTTTTCTTTACATGTAATCGTATCTGCACTAACCGCCAAATCAGCACCGATAGAAAGAGCATCTTGTTTTAGGATATTTGCCGCAGGAGTTTTTAAGTCTTTTATGTAGATAAAGTGTAATTGTGCTTTTGATTCTAGGATTTTCATCCCCTCTTTAGTAACGCCGATTTTTTCAAGAAGTTTTTGAATATTTGCTTTTGTATTTATCTTTAAAAGTTTCATTTTCTCGCTCTTAGCATGATGCTTAATAGTAAAGATGAAAGGATATTTTGTCCTCGTGAGTTTAACTCAACCAACTCTAATAGATGAGAAAAAAACTCTAACTCTTTGTTTGTAAAAGAGAGTTTATACTCACAAATAGCCTCATGAACAATTTGCTGTACTAGCTGTTTTAACTCTACTTTTGAGAGGTTTG
>DLUF01000006.1 GCA_002742765.1 Sulfurospirillum sp. UBA12182
ATCAACTTTTTATATCCATATTCTGTCATTGGTTCTTTTGTCATCATTTCTCCAAATTTTTTTAATTCTCTTCTTTATTTTGAGGCTTATTATAGCTTAATTATCCTTATCATCTCTTCAGTTGAGCCATGATCTAGTATTTTGCGTAACTTCAAAGAATAATTAAAGAACAGTTCCCTATCAGTTTCATTGTACTCATTTAAGAGATTTTCTTCATTTACCTCATCTTGCAAAAACTCTACATGTAAAGGGTCTTTTTTGGCAAAATGATAGATGATATTTGCCAAACCCACGTACTTTAACTTTACAAACATCTTAGCTATCCAATAGTCAAACTTTTTAGCCTTATAAGCTAATACAAAAGGGATACCTATCAAAGCCGCTTCAAGAGTTGCGGTACCAGAACAGATAAAAGCAAATTCACTTTTTAAAAAAGTTTTATAAGTATCTCGTGAGATATCAAATTCACTAATATCTCCATAAATCTCTTTGATTTCACTTGGAGTAAAATGAGGAGGAATTACTAAGATATTATTTTTATATGTTTTTTTTGCGACTTTTTTATAAATAGGCATGAGAGCTTTAATCTCACTTTTTCTACTACCTGGCAAAAACGCCACATACCCAGTGTCTTTATACTCTGTTTTAAACTCTTTTATCTCATCTAACAAAGGATGTCCTACATACATGGCTTTGTTATAAAATTTTTGCTCAAAAGGCAGGATTGAAGCTAAAACATCACAGTATTTTTCTACTTTTGCCACTCTTTTTTCTTTCCACGCCCAAACTTGTGGGAGAATATAGTAGATGATTTGAACATGAGGGTTGGCTTCTTTAATCGCTTTGGCTAAAGGCAAATTAAAAGCTGGAGAGTCAACGAGTAGCACTTTATCTACACTACTACTTAAAGCAACCATCTCTTTGATAACTTTTTTAGCTAAACGAATCTTTGGAATAGCATCTAAAAAACCCATAATAGAAAAAGACTTACTAGGTATAAGTGGTTTACCAAAACGTTCATCAAAAACTCCAAAAAGCTCACACTCTAAAGAGTTTATAATGGGTTCTATGTGTAAATTACCAGATGGTTCAAGTGCAGATACTAAAAGCTTCACAAACTACTCCACTATGTTATATACCAAGTAGTTTACTAAAAAATCCTTTATCTTCTTCTTTTATTATTTTTCGCATATCAACGTATATTTAGTGAGTGTGTAGAAAATTAGATATAATTTTGCAAAATTCCTAAGGTTAGTTATGTTAAAAAGAATTTTAGTTACAAATGATGATGGATTTGAAAGTGAAGGTTTACACGCTCTTATAAAAGCGCTACGTCCACTGGGGCAAGTTATCGTTGTAGCTCCAACTACCGAAAAATCAGCTTGCGGTCACTCTTTGACCCTTACTCGTCCTTTACGTCTTATCCAAATTGATGATGATTTTTTTAAGCTTGATGATGGAACTCCTAGTGATTGTGTTTATCTCTCAAAATATGCTCTTTTTGCGGAAGATAAAATGCCAGACCTTGTAGTAAGTGGTATCAATGTTGGCTCAAATATGGGAGAGGACATCACATATAGTGGCACAGCTAGTGCTGCTATGGAAGCTGTTTTACAAGGTATTCCAGCTATTGCTATATCTCAAGTTTATGCAAATGGTCCAGCATCCATCAAAGAACACGGATATGAATTAGCCCAAAAATATGCTCACGATTTAGCAAAAAAAATCTTAGAGGGTGGGTTTCCACTCCCAAAAAGAAGATTTCTAAACGTAAATATCCCTCCACTAAAAGTCCATGAATGCAAAGGGCTTAGGATTACTCATGCTGGGTATAAAATGTATGGAAATGATGCTCATCTTCATAGAAATCCAAGAGGCGAAGAGTACTACTGGATAGGAACGCATGTTTTAGAGTGGCAACCAAGTGAAAATGCAACATGTGATCTTAGTGCCATTAGAGATGGTTTTGTCTCAGTTACTCCTATAAAGCTCGATATGAGTGCTTATGAGGATATAGATACACTTAAAAGTTGGTTCAATGACTGATAGATATACAAGGTCTCGTATCTTATTTGGAGAGAATTTTCAAAAACTTCAAAAGGCTAAAATCTTACTTTTGGGTGTTGGTGGTGTTGGTGGGCACTGTTTGGATGCTCTTTATCGCTCAGGAGTTTTGGATATCACTATCATTGACCATGATGTATATGATGTTACCAATCAAAACCGACAAATCGGAAGCGAGGCAGAGGGTATCTCAAAGGTAGAAAGATTAAGTCAGTTATATAAAGGAGTTAAACCTATATCTATAAAGCTTACACCAGAGTATATAGAAACATTTGATTTTGAGCCTTATGATTTGGTTCTTGATGCCATAGATGACCTTCCTTGTAAGGTAGCTCTTGCAAAAAAAACATATAAAAAGCTCATCTCCTCCATGGGAAGTGCTAAAAAACTAGACCCTACAAAAATCGAAATTACTAGTATCTGGAAAACGTACAATGACGGTCTTGCTAAAAAATTTAGAGCTGAACTTAAAAAAGCAAAATTTGATAAAAAATTCGATGTAATTTTTTCAGATGAACTTCCAAATTGTGAAGGGCTTGGAAGTTTTGTTGGTGTTACAGGAAGTTTTGGCTTCGCAATGGCATCTTTAGCCATTAAAAAGTTGTTAGATACTCCAACTCTTCATTAGATAAAACAACAAATTTATCTATATCCTTGCGATAAAGGTAGGTTTTACTCCTGCCTTTATAGAGTAAATCTGCACTAAAAGTTGTCTCTCCAACCTTAAATCGAAGATTCTCCTCTAAAAAGATTTGATGCCCTAACTCTTTCCCGATAGGCTCATAAATACTGAGAAAAGACAAACATAAAACCACTAAATATGCCCGCATAAAAAGCTTTGAAAACTGACTATAAAAAAGCAAATACCCTACGATAAGAGAAAAAGGTAAGAGTAGATAAAAATTTTGATTGTCTATAAAGATTGTGTTGAAGTACTCTTTAATTTTATATGCATCAAAATAGTTTATTTTTAATCCTATAAAAAGAAGAAAATCGATAATAGAAACAAAACCCACACCTATCAAAAAAGCGTTTATAAGCCTTGCTATCATCTAAGCCTCCTTCGTTTTTGAGTTGTAATTTTGAACATTTTTGAAGGGGTATCTTCAAAAAAACCTCTTGCATCTTCGATTATTATATCAGCTTTTTGCTTCGCATACTCAATTTCAAAATTTTTCTTTGTTTCATTTGCAGAGGAAGAGTAAGCCCAAGTGAGCTTTCTTAAAAATTGTAAATGCTCTTCATCTTTTACAACTCTTAAGGCTTTTTTATTTGGGTAGATAAAAGTTGATTTTTTTGAGCGCCTTACCTCTTTTTTATATTTTAGTGGAACTCTCGTAAAAGTTTGCAAAGTCTTGAAAGAATCTACACAGATTATAAAAGGCTGTTTGATATCTCTTTGTTTGCAAAGAGCAAGTTTATGAGCATTTTGAGAAAGAAATCCCGCAGTAGTATCTGTTTGTACGAGATAGACTAACTGCGGGTTGAGCATTATTGTAAATAATCTTGAAGTGCTTTTGGCTTCAGCGCACTCTCTTCTTCTGCTCCCTTAAGGGATTCTACTGCTGCTGTCGCTGCTGCTAAAGTTGTAAAATACGGGATTTTAAATCTTAAAACTGCTTGGCGTATCTTCTTTGCATCATCTTTAGAAGATTTTGCATCACTTGTGTTGATAACAAGAGCTACTTCACCATTTTTAAGTTTATCTTCGATATTTGGACGACCTTCACTTATCTTGTATACAAATTCTGCTTCTACCCCAGCCATAGCTAAAGCCTTGTGCGTTCCTCCTGTTGCTAGAATATGAAATCCTAATGCAGCAAAACCCGCACCGATATCTTTTACATAAGCTTTATCAATATCTGTTAAAGAGATAAATACCGTACCACTACTTGGCAAGATATTGTTAGAAGCGATTTGAGACTTGGCAAAAGAAGTAGCAAAACTATCACTAATCCCCATAACTTCACCAGTTGATTTCATCTCTGGTCCTAAAATCAAATCAGCACCTTGAAGTTTATTAAATGGGAATACAGCTTCTTTTACAGCTACATGTCCTTTATTTTTTGCTTTTAATATACCATTTTCTTCATAGACTACATTAAATTTATCATAAAAACGAAGAGCTTCTCTTAAATCTCCTTGGAACATAACTCTTGTAGCTACTTTTGCCATCGGTACACCAGTAGCTTTAGAAACAAATGGCACTGTACGGCTTGCTCTTGGGTTGACTTCTATCATATATACATCATCTTTATAGATTGCATACTGAATATTCATCAAGCCTATAACACCTAAGTTAAGTGCGATTTGAGCAGTTTGTGCTTCAACTTTTTTGAGTAGACTTTCACTCAAACTTACAGCAGGCAATGAACAAGCACTATCGCCACTATGGATTCCAGCCTCTTCTATATGCTGCATAATACCACCGATATAAACATCTCTTCCATCACTTATCGCATCTACATCAAGTTCAATCGCTCTATCTAAGAATTGATCCAATAAAACAGGAGAGTTGTGAGAAACACTTACCGCTTCATTCATATACTGGCGCAGTTCACTTTCATTGTAAACAATTCTCATAGCCCTTCCACCAAGAACATAAGAAGGACGAACAAGAACTGGATAGCCTATCTCTTTAGCTTTTTCGATAGCTTCCTCTTCACTTGTAGCAGTAGCATTATCTGGTTGTTTGATATTGTTTTGTTTGATAAATTTAGAAAATTTTTCCCTATCTTCAGCCATATCGATAACACGAGCTGTTGTACCTATGATTTTTCCACCAATAACAGTAAGTCTTTTTGCGATTTTTAGTGGTGTTTGTCCTCCAAAATGAACGATAATCCCATCTGGCTGCTCTTTTTCAACTACACTTCTGACATGTTCAAAATCTATCGGTTCAAAATAGAGTATATCACTTGTATCATAATCAGTTGAAACAGTTTCAGGATTACAGTTATACATGATAGTTTTTACACCCATATCTCTAAGTGCATAAGAGGCATGGACACAACAATAATCAAACTCGATACCTTGACCGATTCTGTTTGGTCCTCCACCTATAATCATCACTTTCTTTTGTGATGATTGTTCTTTTTTCTCTTTTGGTAGTATGGTTATATTTGTTGTAGAGTAAAGATAAGGAGTAAGCGCTTTAAACTCAGCAGCACAAGTATCTACTTCATTATACTCAAACTCTATACCTTGCTGTTTTCTTGCAAAGTAGATATCATTTTGGGTAAGTTCTAAATTATCTTGCTTATTGATAAGTTTTGCTATCATTTTATCCGAAAATCCTATCGTCTTCGCATATCTTAGCAACTCTTTATCGTTTAAGATATCCATGTCTATCTTTTTTTCAAAATCAATAATCTCTTTAATTTGATTTAAAAACCAAGGATCGATTTTTGACCACTCATGAACATCTAAAGTACTATATCCTCTTCTAAAAGCTTCTCCGATATATAAAGCTCTGTCACAATTTGGTCGGCGAATCTCTTTTTTTAAGACTTCATCACTTACCTTCATCGCTTCAAAACCACTTAGACCAGTTTCAAGTGAGCAAAGAGCTTTTTGGAAAGATTCTTTAAAAGTTCTACCAATCGCCATAACTTCACCAACACTCTTCATAGAAGTTGTAAGTGTTGAATCTGCAATCGGAAATTTCTCAAATGTAAATCTTGGAATTTTTGTAACAATATAATCAATAACTGGTTCAAAACTTGCAGCTGTTCCTGTGATGTCATTCGTAATTTCATCAAGTGTATATCCAACAGCCAACAGTGTTGCAACCTTTGCGATAGGATAACCAGTAGCTTTTGAAGCAAGAGCTGAACTTCTACTTACACGAGGGTTCATTTCGATAACAGTCATACGACCAGTTTTTGGATCAACTGAAAATTGTACGTTACTTCCGCCAGTATCAACACCAATCTCACGCAAAATAGCAAAAGAGGCATTTCTCATCTTTTGGTACTCTTTATCAGTCAATGTTAAAGCAGGTGCTATGGTGATAGAATCTCCCGTATGCACTCCCATAGGGTCAAAGTTTTCAATTGAACAAACAATGATACAGTTATCAGCACGATCGCGGATAACTTCCATCTCGTACTCTTTCCAGCCAAGTAGTGACTCTTCGATGAGTATCTCATTGATAGGGCTTATCTCTAAACCAGTTGCTGCTAATTCTTTAAATTCATCTATATTATATGCAACTCCACTACCACCACCAGCTAGAGTATAAGAAGCTCTGATGATAAGAGGAAACCCTATCTCATCAGCCGCTGCCATAGCTTCATCCATATTATAAGCATACTTACTGATAGGCAAATCCATACCTATCTTAATCATAGCTTCTTTAAATGCTTGTCTATCTTCACCTTTTTTGATAGCTTCTGGATTTGCCCCAAGAAATTTTATTCCCTCAAGCATCCCCTTTTCATACATTTTCATTGCTACGTTTAAAGCAGTTTGTCCTCCCATGGTTGGAAGTACTGCATCAACTTTTTCTTCTTTGATGATTCTATGAATTATCTCTTCATTAATCGGTTCTATATATGTTCTATCTGCAAACTCAGGGTCTGTCATAATCGTTGCTGGATTTGAATTTACCAAAACAACTCTATATCCTAACTCTTTTAAAGTTTTTGCGGCTTGTGTTCCTGAATAGTCAAACTCACATGCTTGACCGATGATAATAGGTCCTGATCCTATCAAAAGTATCGTTTTTATATCTTCTCTTTTTGGCATTTTCTATCCTAATTTACTCTTTTGTAAAGACTAATAGCTTTCAACTCAAAATCAACTTTGATTTTCAATTTAAAGCTCTTTAATTACGTAGTAATACGCTGGAATATCAAGTTTTACATAAGGCTTCACAACCGCAGTTTTTGATAATTCCTCTTCTATAATCTTTGTTACAACTCCAACTCTTACACCTTGAAAAAAGATACCATCTTTTCCACTTGTGATGACCTCATCTCCAACTTGTGGATTCATCCAAAGTGGGATATGTCTTACATGTAACTCTTTTTTCTTTCCATATACCACTCCTGGTATATTTTCAGCCCCTACATAAACAGAAAAGATAGACTTTGGGTCTCCAACAAGTAAAGCCAAAGGATTTCCATCTTTTTCCACAACGATTCCAGCACTGTTGCCGTTGTACACAAGTCCATAGATACGACTTGCGTCAAAATCTTCAAAATCTATCCAGACTTTATAAAAATCATTGAGATTTGAGTATGACAAAGACCTTACTAGTTCAACCTTTGGAGCATATTCGTCCATTTTTTCTAATTTTAAAAATTGGTTTAATTTTCCTGCAAAAGCGATAGAGATTTCTGAAGACTCTTTTAAAAATCTATTTTCTTCACGTAATCTTTCTATCTCTTTTGCTTGGAAGAGATGTTTGTTTACCTCTTCCTCAATTGATTTTTTGATATCTAAAAAACTAGCAATGACTTTATTTGTATTTTGTGTAAAGACATCTCTTACACTGCTTCCATATTTTAAAGAACCAAATATAAAAAGAGCGATAAGAATAAAATATTTTAATTTACTCATTCGCTAATTGTTGTAAAAGACCTATCTCTTCTAAAGCTTTGCCTGTTCCTTTAGCAACAGCTAAAAGAGGCTCATCTGCAACAAAAACTGGAAGCTTAACGATATCGGCTAAATATTTATCAAAACCTCTAATCAAAGCTCCACCACCTGTTAAAACAACACCATTTTCAACGATATCCCCAGCAAGATCAGGTGGCATAACTTCAAGAACATCTTTTAAAGCATCAGCAATCTCTTTTAATGGCTCTTTCATCGCGTCTCTTACATCTTCACTCGTAAGTTCGATTCTACTGAGTAAACCACTCACTTGGTCACGACCCTTAACCATCATAGAAAGAGGCTCATCCATCAAAACAGCAGTACCTATCTCTATCTTAATCTCTTCACCTGTTCTCTCACCGATAAGTAAGTTGTACTTTCTTTTTACATAATCAACTATCGCTAAGTCTATCTTATCGCCTGCTGTACGGATTGATTTTGAGATAACCAAACCACCCAATGAAACAACACCGATTTCTGTTGTACCACCACCGATATCAACAACCAAACTACCTTTTGGTTCACGTATAGGTAAATCTGCTCCGATAGCAGCTGCCATAGGCTCTTCTATCAAAAACACTTCACGCGCGCCCGCACTCATAGCTGATTCACGAACCGCTTTTCTCTCGACTTGTGTTAATCCATATGGAACACAAATAATAATGCGAGGTCTTAAAAAACTCTTTCTCTTGTGCGCTTTTTCAATAAAATAACGAATCATCTTTTCAGTCATATCAAAATCAGCAATAACCCCATCTCTCATAGGACGTATCGCTTCGATGTCACCTGGTGTTTTACCCACCATATTTTTAGCCTCTTTACCAACAGCTAAAATCTTCTGTTTTCCATATTTGTCACGTTGTACCGCAACAACAGAAGGTTCATTGATGATAATTCCCCTTCCTTTAACTAAGACTAGAGTATTTGCTGTCCCTAAATCTATACTCATATCACTTGAAAAGAAACCAATAATTTGATCAAGAATCATTCGTTATACCCTTTATTAACATTTTTTTATCCAAATTTCTTCTTTGTCTTAAACAAGCTCAAGACAAATTCATCACACTCTTGCACTCTCTTTGAGAAAGCTTTGCCTTAGAAGTCAATACTAACTTCTATGCACTTTTTTTAGTTTTTTTGATATACAAAGGTTTTTCTCCCTTTGTAACCACATCTTTAGTTACAACCACCTCATAGCCTGATAATTCTGGAAGTTCATACATCACATCTGTCATAATCTCTTCCATAATCGTTCTTAACCCTCTAGCACCTGTTTTTCGCTTAATCGCAAGTGCTGCAACCTCTTCTAAAGCTTCTTTTTCAAAAGTAAGTTCCACATTGTCAATTGCAAAAAGTTTTTTGTATTGTTTAAAAATTGCATTTTGAGGTTCAGTTAAGATACGAACCATATCTTCTTTACTAATTTCACTCAAAGTAGCTAGTACATGTAAACGACCTATAAGCTCTGGAATTAATCCATAATGTACCAAATCATCAGGTTCAACTATCTCTAAAAGTTTTCCATCTTCACTTTTGGCTCTTTTTTCTTGGTCAAAACCTAAAACATTTTTTCCAACTCGACGTTTGATGATATCATTGAGTCCATCAAAAGCACCGCCACACACAAAAAGAATGTTTGAAGTATCTATCTGGATAAACTCTTGATTTGGATGTTTTCTTCCGCCTTTAGGAGGAATGTTTACAACACTTCCTTCAATGATTTTTAAAAGAGCTTGTTGCACACCTTCGCCGCTTACATCTCTTGTGATTGAACGATTTTCACTCATACGAGCAATCTTATCAACTTCATCTATGAAAACGATACCTTGTTCCGCTCTTTCAACATCTCCATCTGCTGCTTGGAGTAATCTTGTTAAGATATTTTCTACATCTTCTCCAACATAACCAGCTTCTGTTAAACTTGTTGCATCAGCGATAGCGATAGGAACATCTAAGAATCTTGCCAATGTCTGAGCCATCAAAGTTTTACCACTTCCTGTTGGTCCGATTAGTAAGATATTTGATTTTGAAATCTCTGTATCATCTTCGATACTATTGTGTTTGAAAATTCTTTTGTAATGATTATATACACCTACTGAAAAAACTTTCTTCGCTTTTTCTTGACCTATAACATACTTGTCTAAAACTTTTTTGAGCTCTTTTGGAGCAATAATCTCTTGGTCTAATAGCTTTGTCTCTTTGCTCTCTTCTTTCAAATCTCCAAAGAAAATTTTATGAGCAGATATAACACAGTGTTCACATATAAAAACACCTTCACCTGCTATAAGTCTCGTATCAGCTCCTTCCCTGGAACCACAAAAGCTACACTCTCTATTTATCATTTAATTTTCTCCTTTTTAAGGAATCAAATCCCTTAAAAATTCCTCTCATTTGATGCTTCTTTTTTAAGAAAACTACCGCTTTTCGAAGAATTTATTTTTACTAACTTTTTCTCTCATAAGGTATACCACGTGTTGTCTCTAAAATGAAATTACACATTTGTACTACCTTAGCGTTATCTTCACTCTCTAAAAGTTCTGCTGCTACATCTTTGATAGCTCGATTGCTTCTAAAAAGTTTTCTATAAGCATCTTGCAATGCTCTTATATCTTCTTTCTCAAATCTTCTTTTCAAGCCAACAGCATTCAAACCTTTGATGACAGCACGATTACCCTCAGCTAAACAAAAAGGAGGGATATCTTGGCTTATAGCACTCGCCCCACCTATCATACACCCTTCACCTACTTTTACAAACTGATGGATAGGTGTCATACCCCCTATGACGGTAAATGAACCAATCTCTACATGCCCTGCTAGTGTTGCATTATTTGCCATAATGACATTGTTCCCAACTTGACAATCATGTGCTATATGGGAGTAAATCATGATAAAACAGTTATCACCCACTCTTGTGATGCCACCGCCCTTTTTTGTCCCAGCATTTATAGTTACAAACTCTCTGAAAATACAGTTTTTCCCGATGATTACTTGAACATCATCTTCTAGTTTATAACCGATATCCTGAGGTGGCGTTCCTACCATCACATAAGGATAAATCTTGGTGTTTTCGCCTATATTACTTTGACCATAAACACCAGCACCTTGCATCACTTCAACACCACTTTGTAAAACTGCTTTAGAAGAGATAAAAGCGTAAGGACCGACTTTTACATCATCAGCCAACTTAGCTCCCTCCTCTATAATCGCACTTGGGTGAATGTTTGGCATTTTATTTGTCCACTATCATAGCTTTGAGTTCAGCTTGGCAAACAAGATTTTCATCTACATAAGCCTTTCCATCGAGAACCCAGATGCTTCCTTTGTGTTTGATAACACTCAATTTATAAACCAGTTTATCTCCTGGTTTTACGGGACTTCTGAACTTTGCTTTATCTATGCTCATAAAGTAAACTACTTTATTGCTCGCTTCTTCTTGTCCATCTTCATCCATACTTTTAAATGCTAAAACACCACCAGCTTGAGCCATTCCTTCGATTATCATAACTCCTGGGTAGATAGGATGATCTGGAAAATGTCCCTGAAAGATATGTTCACCAATCGTGACATTTTTAAACCCTTCGACTGATTCTCCAACTTTTAGATCAGTAATTCTATCAACGAGTAAAAATGGAAAACGGTGAGGTAAGATTTTTTGGATTTCTACGACATCTATCAACATCAACAGCCTTTAAACAAAATTCTACTATTTTAGCTAAAATTTACTAATAACTAGCTAAAGACTACTGAATATATAATTTTTCTCTTGTATCTGTGTAAGTAACTGACTTAAGGTAGATTTCGTACTTTTTAAGTGCAATTTCATCAACGATTATGATAGGATTAAGCGTCAAAAATTCACTTGGAATCACTTTTTTTCTCAAAGAAATCTCTTGGGCGACACTCAAAGCTTTCAAGCAGAGTTCCTTGACATTTTTATAGCGTGTTTGTAAAACTTCGTTCATTTTATCTAAGCTTACAAATACAATCTCTTCTTTGTTCAAGTATCCTATACCTTCTTTTTCATGCTCTATACTTCCTTTTATATGCTCTCGTTTTAACCAAGAGTAAAAAAGAAAATAACTAGGTATAACCTCTTTTTTTTCATCTTTAACATAGGCTCTTAAAAGTCGGTAATTTAAAAATTTTTCTCTCTTTAGTGTAAAATCTTTTCCTTTTTCTTCACACTCTAAAACACTCTCATAGAGTTTTAATCTCTCTTCAATCGAAGAAGGAAGAATTTGTCTACCTAAAGCAGACATAAGCTCATCTGCCAATCTTTGCTGATTTTGTCTTTGACTCTCAAGCGCAAAAAGACATCCGCAATAGTTTTGATGGTAGAGTTTATCCTTTTTTGCAAGAGCAAACTGTTCACTCGTTCCACCGCCAACTCTAAAATCAGGAGTGTGTACATGTAAAGCATATTTTTCCTCTATGCTTTTTGCATTCATACGTAATTGTTCTATGGATTTCTTAGGGCTTGTTAAAAGAGTTGTTGTAATCTCACTTATACCTAATTCTATGGCTTTTTGAGCAGTTTTTTCTAATCTATCATCAAAGCAAATACTACACCTTTTCCCTTTTTCTGGTTCATTCTCCAAGCCTCTTACCGCTTGCATCCAACCTTCATAATCATAAGCACCTTCTATAAGCTCTATGCCTAATTTTTGACAGCTTCTTTTTACATCAAAAAGTCTTAATTGGTATTCACTAAAAGGGTGGATATTTGGATCATAAAAATAGCCGATTAGTTTTTTTTGGGGATAGAGTTTTTGAAGTTTTTGTAAGAAAAAATGACTATCAACTGAGCAACATATATGAACTAACAACATCTTCCTTTTTTATTTTTGAAATTATAACAAATTTAGGAAACATTCTGTCAGATTTCTGTTATAATCTGTATATCTTGCTTAAGGGGTTAGTTATGAGATACATTAAAAATTTCAAATTTTGGATTGTATTTTTATTTTTTTCTTACTCTTTGATAGGTTTTTTGGTTATTCCTTGGTTTATAACTTCTAAACTTCCCCATCTTCTCACGCAAAAAAGTGGTATCAACCTAGAGATAAAAAAAGCTTTTTTTAACCCTTTTAATTTTGAACTTACACTAAAAGAGGTTACTCTTTTTGATTTGGATAAAAAAGCTGTTTTAAACTTTGAAAAACTTTTTCTTGATTATTCGCTTATGGCTCTTTTAGATAAAACCATCTTGTTTGATGAGCTTACTATCTCCTCTCCAAAACTTTTTACAACACTTAAAGAAGATGGTAGTTTAAACCTCCAAAATATTCTACCTAAAACACAAGAGTCAAAAGCTGAAGATACAAAAGAACAAAAAACTTCTCTACCTAAAATCATCCTTCGTAAAGTGCAACTTGAAAATGGTGCAATCTCTTTTTATGATGTGTCTAAACAATTTTCTATGGATTTAGGACCATATGATTTTATGATTCATGATTTAAGCTCACAAGAGGGAAGTATCACTTCGCATACTTTTACAACCAAATTACAAGAGACTGGTTCTCTAAGATGGGAAGGTGGTTTTAGTCTCAATCCATTACAATTTTATGGAACTTTAGAGCTACAAGAACTGCAACTACCTAAGCTTTTTAGATACTCTTTGCATGAATTTCCCTCACACTTAGCACATGGGAAAATATCCCTTATACTCCCTTATCAAATAGAGTTTCAAAAAGGTTTTGAAGCGAAGATTACAGATGCTTTTGTCAATCTCAAAGCTCTTACGCTCAAACACGATAATCTCTCTATCTTAGATATATCAAATATCGATGTAAATGGGATAAATATCTCCTACCCAAATCAACAAGCAACTGTAAAATCCATCTTCATTAAACGTCCAACTGTTGTTACTGTTTTCGATAAACAACTAAACTTACTCAAAGCTTTTAGCCTACCTAGCACAAAAGAGCAAACACCAACAAAAGAGTCCAAACCTTGGTCTTTTAGAGTAGAAAAACTCACTTCAGAAGATACAAAAATAAAACTTTTTGAAAAGTCTACTGGAAAAGAGTCCTACTTTGAATTTGCAAATATGCAAATCGCCTTAGAAAATATCTCATCAAACACACAAGAGCCTATCTACTACTCCCTCTCTTCTAAAATCAATGAAGTTTCTAGCTTCAATCTTTTAGGAGAAGTGATACAAGAACCTTTACATGTAAAGTCAAAAATAGATTTAAAAAACCTCCAACTTCGTTTTTTTGAAAATTATTTTTTGCCTTATGCTAACATTTATCTCAAAACAGGAGCAATCAACCTTAACGCTCAAGCAGATATAAATCAACACAGTACCTCCTTAATCGCAGATACTTTTGTAGACAACTTAGCTATTAACACTCTTGATAACGAACCTCTTTTGTCGTGGAAACAATTTGCGCTTAAAGATATACACTTTGAACAAAATCCTATGCGAATCGACATAGGCTCGCTCGCTCTCATAAATCCTTTTGCAAAGTTAAAGATTGAAAAAGATGGTTCAACCAACTTCTCAAATCTTGTAAAACTTCCACAAACAAAAGAAGAAAAAAAAGAGAGTTCCCAAAACCCTCATCTTAAAGTTGGCTCTTTCTTAGTTCAAAATGCCCGTGCAAATTTTAGTGACCTCTCTTTACCTTTTCCATTTCAAACAAACATACACAGTCTAAATGGAACTTTTTCAACACTAGATATGCAAAAAGCAGCACCATCAAACATTAAACTAGAGGGGAAAATAGATAAATATGGTTATACTAAAATCACAGGAGCACTCACTCCTTTAGCACTCAAAGAGTTTGCCGACATCGATGTCACACTCAAAAATCTTGATTTAACTTCCATTACGCCTTATTCTGGGAAATTCGTAGGCTACAAGATAGATACAGGAAAACTCTCTATGGATTTGAATTATAAAATCGATCAAGCAAATCTCAAAGGGGCAAATAAAATCAACATAGACACCCTTACACTAGGAGAAAAAGTACAAAGCCCTGAAGCCATCAACCTTCCTCTTGGACTTGCAATCGCTTTGTTAAAAGATTCAAATGGTCAAATCGATATAGACCTTCCCGTAGCTGGTGATATGAACAATCCTGAGTTTAGCTATGGTGGTATTATCTGGAGAGCTGTTGGAAACCTCATCACAGGTATCGTTACAGCTCCTTTTAAATTCTTAGGCAATATGCTTGGAATTGATGGGGAAAAACTCAAAAGTATAGATTTTGCTCTAGGAAGTGAGGAACTCATAATCACAGAGCATGAAAAACTTGCTAATTTAGAAAAAGTTATGGGGAAAAGACCAAATATAAAACTCTCTATTACAGGTAGTTTTGATGAACAATTAGATACAAAAGCTCTACAAGAAATCGCTTTTAAAAAGATTTTAGATGAGACACAAAAATCTTTACATGTAAAGGATAAAAAAGCTGATATATATTCACTATCGCTAAAGCAACTTTATGTCAAAGATTTTGGAAAAGATGCTTATGAAAAACTTCAAAAAAGCTTTTTTGATGAGAAAGCCGATAAAGTAGATATCGCTTCTTTGAACAAACATATAACACAAATATTAAGCAAGCGTCTGCAAATCCCACGAGAAGCTCTTGTCAATCTAGCAATGCAACGTGCAAAAGCAGTACAAAATGCTTTACATGTAAAACATCACATAGGCTTAGAAAGACTGATTCTTCAAGAAGTCATCTCAAACAATGCAAAACGAGAAGAATGGGTAGAGGTAAAACTAGACATAACAAATTAAATATTTTATATCTAGTAATTTAATCATTAACTTTTTGTTACAATACTTCAAAATTTTCCAGAAGGCAAAACGATGAATATCTTATCTATCCAGTCTCATGTTGTTTATGGACATGTGGGCAATGCAGCAGCACTTTTCCCGATGCAACGTTTAGGTGTAGAAGTATGGCCGATTCATACTGTGCAATTTTCAAACCACACTGGATATGGCTCTTGGAGAGGTCGTGTCTTTGATGGACAATCAGTTGACGAACTCCTTGAGGGACTTATAGAAAGAGATGTACTCAAAGAGTGTGATGGAGTTGTCTCTGGGTATATGGGTTCACCTGATTTGGGATATGCCATCATCGGGGCAGTAGAAAAAGTCAAAAATGCAAATCCAAAAGCTCTTTACTGCTGTGACCCTGTTATCGGTGATGTTGGGAGAGGGATATTTGTTAGACCTGGCATCCCTGAGTTTATGAGTGAACATGCACTCAAAGTAGCAGACATCATCACACCGAACCATTTTGAGTTAGAGTATCTGTGTAAACAAAGTGCCGCAACGATAGATACACTCAAAAGTGCTGTGAAAAAAGTTCAAGAAAAAGGACCAAAAATCATCCTAGTAACTTCTGTTCAAACCGAGGAGACACCTGCGGATTTTCTTGATTTGATAGCTTCTTTTGAAGGGACATTTTGGCGAGTAAGAAC
>DLUF01000009.1 GCA_002742765.1 Sulfurospirillum sp. UBA12182
CTAGTTTTTTAGTGGCATTATAGAATTAAAATAAAAAATTCGATAGCTAAAAAGAGATTTTTTTTCAGTTTATGTCTTGCTAAAATCATACCTATAAAAGCACCAAAAACACCACCTGCAAATGATAAAAAGTACAAAGTTATTTCAGATACCCTGCGTTTTTCTTTTAATGCGTAAATTTTATCTATAACAAAGAGGAAAAATGTGAAGATATTTAGCGAAATAAGATACCATAATACAACAGGAACTGACGGAAAAAAGTTGTTTGAAAAAAAAGCGATAATAACAAAGGCAAAGAGGATGAGTATCCTAAAACTGTTGCAACACATCTATAACTCCAAAAGTTGTTTTGTGAGTATAGCATATTTTCAAAGGAGAACATGATGAAAGTAGTTTGGTTTTTTTGTATCTCTTTAACTCTTTTTGCAAATCCAATCTCCTTGCAATTTCAAGAGATTCCTACATGGCATAAGCATACTAATGAAACAGAAAAAGTGCTTATAAGCAGAGAAAAAAAAGAGTGTATCGATGTTCATGCAAATCCAGAGACAGTTTATGGTGGAGATATCGTAAAAGAAGATATACCCTCTGTTTGTAAAAAAAGTGTAGTCACTACCGTAGGTAAAATCCAACCTATGAACATAGCATCGGGAGTTATTACTGTTGGAGAGCTTGAAGTGTTGGAATTTATAAAAAACAAACTTCATAAAGACCCACAAAGATATATCCTAGTAGATGCTAGAAGAATTGATTGGTATGAGATACTAACTATTCCTGGTGCGACACATCTATCTTATGATGAGATGATTTATGATGAGGATTTTAAAGAGGACTGGGAGAGGTTCTTAGACGTTTTAAATATCAAGTATGATGGAAAAAACTTTGACTTTTCTAGTGCAAAAACTATGGTGATTTTTTGTAATGCTTCTTGGTGTGTTCAATCGCCAACAGCTATCAAAACCTTGCTTTCATATGGCTATCCACCACAAAAAATCTTATGGTATAGAGGAGGGCTGCAAAGCTGGATTCTCTCAGGCTTTAACACAATTAAACCCAAATAATGGTATAATCTTTGACTTTTGTAAGAAAGGATATAGTTTGGATACAGTTTTTCTTGTAGCAAAATATATATTTTTAGGCATTTTTATATTCTTAGGAGCTGTTATATTTACAAAAAGTGTTTCTAAATTGGTAGATAATGCAAAAAATAAGGAAGAGAATGACAAGTCGTGAATATATAAAAGAGATGTTTGCATTACAGCAAAAATTAAATGATGAAACAAATGGTATAGGCTGGGAAAATGGTTATACCAAAAACAATAGACTCATCAATTGGAAAAGATGCATTTATATGGAAAGTGCTGAACTTATCGATAGTTTTAATTGGAAACATTGGAAAGATATCAACAAAGAGACAGATTGGGAGAATGCTACCATAGAGATAGTTGATATTTGGCATTTTGTTATGAGCTTAGTGTTAGAAGATTATAAAACAAATGGCAGAGGAGATTTAGAGAGACTTGTTGAAGATGTTATTAATGTTCAAGGTTTTGAAAGATTTTCAAAAGAGGCTGGAAGTACAGAAGATATAGAGCCTATGGAGATTATGAATGATATCGAAGATTTGATTCATGAAACAACAAAACTCAAAGTAGATATCTTTGATGGAATTTTAAGAGGCTATTTTTCTCTAGCACTTAAATGTGGAGTAAATCTCAAAGTGCTTTATAAATTTTATGTTGCTAAAAATGTTCTAAACCAATTTAGACAAGACCATGGATATAAAGAAGGAACATATAAAAAAGTTTGGAATGGCAAAGAAGACAATGAAGTAATGTTAGAGCTTTTAGAAGAGAGAACTTTAAGCCCACAAGAGTTATATGTTGCTTTGGAAAAACGCTATAACTAATCTATGAGAGATACTGTTTTTATCAAAACCCTTAGAGATTTTTTCTCTAAGCGGTTTATCTTTTTATCTTTAGCTCCTTTTTTTATTCCTTTGGTTATTCTTTTTGGAGTTTTTTATTATGGTGGGAGTGAGTTTTGGACTCTATTGCTTCAAGGTTCACAAAGTGGTGATTTTTCATTTTTAGATGAAAATGCCCATCCGATACTCGCTTTTTTACTTGGATTTAGTGTTGTTCACTGGATTTTGATAACACTTTTAGGCGTTTTTGGAACGATTGGAGTTGTTCTTTTATCTTTAGTGATAGCGATGGTTGTTGTTGGATTTTTGACTCCTAGTGTTGTGAAAATTATCAGAGAAAAACACTATGTACATGTAAAGCCTGTAAAACCAGATAATCTTTTCAAATCACTCTCTTCTATGGGGCTGATTTTTGTAAAGTTTTTAGCCCTGTTTTTAGTCTGTTTGCCTTTTTTACTTTTGCCTTTTATCTCTTTTTTTATCTTAAATATTCCGTTTTTTTATCTTTTTTATAAGTTTATGCTCTATGATATCCTCTCATGTGGTATCAGTGAGCAAGCACATCAAATCGTACATGAAAACTCTGTATATCTTGTTTTTGTCTTGTTGATTTTTTTCTCTTTATCTTTAATCCCTCTGTTTGGTCTTTTATTGCAACTCTTTTTTGTTATATATCTGACGCATTTTATCTTTTCAAAATCAGTATAATGAGATTTTTTGTAACTTATTTGTTATTCGGTACAAAATAATTTTTTAATTTAAACTTTATCTTATGGTTAAAAAGATATAATCTTCCACATTTATTTTTTAGGGATTAAGATGAAAAACTCACAAAGATTTTCATTCCTAAGAAGTATTCTAGTATTTGGACTTCTCGTAAGTGCCGCTATCGCAGATGTTTTTTCTCCTAAACAATTAGAAACTTTAAAGATGGTACGAGAGATTGCTTTGCAGTATCCAAATTCAAAAGGTGAAACTTTTGAAAATACTGCTATGGCGATTTGTTTAACTGAGACAAGTGCTGGTGTATTTAAAGTTGGAGATATTGGTAAAGATCCAAATATATTTAACGCTTCTTTAGGAATTATGCAAGTTAGATTAGAAACAGCGAAGTTTTTAGCCCAAAAGTTAGAATGGAAAGAACTTTTGGAGATGAGTGATGTAAAACTTGTCAACAAACTTTTAGGAGATGATAGGTTCAACGCAACAGTTGCGGTGAGATTTATCGTTTGGCTCAACGAATATACAGAGCATAACTACTTTAGAACAGTAAGCCGTTATAACGGTGGAAACTATAATCGTCCGTACTATTATCGTGTGATGAAAAATATGGATTTAATTAAAAGAGAGGCGAAACTAGATTAATCTCTAGTTTTGCTCGTTGTAAACAACACTTCGACTTTTTGGAGTTTCAAAGAACTCTATGTGGGATACATGTACGCCTATCTTTGACATTTTTTCTTGAACAATACCTAGTAACCAAGTGGAGATATTTTCACTAGTAGGCACAAAATCCACGATGATATACCCCTCATAGAGTTCATATAGTGCTTCATTTTTACCTTGCAAGATAGAAGTATCTGGTCTTTTAAAACCACCATTACACTCTATAAGATTTTTTTTATCGGCAAAATCTGGGAGTAAGGTTTCAAAAAGTGGGTCGTTGATATCGATGATGAATTTATGGTCTAAAGTTTTATCTAAAAAGATTTTAAACCAATTGAGATGGTGAAAGTCCGTTACCATGCCTCGCTCTAACTTGTCGCTACTAAGATAAACAATGAGACTACCTTGGTGACCATGAAGATGGCGACAAGCTAAACAACTATCCATAGAGTACTCAACATTAAGCGTTTGTGACCAGACTCTATGCCCATAACAAAAATCAAACTGTTTAGCGATTTCCCACTTCATTTTACACCTTATTAATTGCTGATTTGATATTATACCAAAGAGAGTATAAGAGGAAGGTTTGGATGTATAAGATAGTAGATATTTTTTATTCATTGCAAGGTGAAGGTACTTATGTAGGGGTACCGAGTATTTTTGTGAGATTTTATGGATGCAATTTAGGATGCTATTTTTGTGATGATGAGAAGCATAAAGGAAATTTTGAAGTTTTGAGTCAAGAGGAGCTTTTAGAGAAAATTGAAGGCTTTACATGTAAGAGAGTTGTTATCACGGGAGGCGAACCTAGCATCTACAATCTAAACTCACTTATAGAGTTTTTGCAAGAACGAGGTTATTATGTTTGTGCTGAGAGCAACGGCTATGAACTCTCCAACATAAAGCAGGCTGATTGGATAACATACTCACCAAAGGATTGGAATGAGATACAAAGTGATGGTTTTAGTGAGTATAAGTTTATCGTCTCAACTGTGAGTGAAGTAGATAAAATTCTAGCTTTAAAAACCGATAAACCTATCTATATACAGCCAGAAAATCACTTTGCAAGCGCAAATGTTGTAAATGTGAAGTTTTGTATAGATTTTGTAAAAGCAAACCCTCATTTAAAATTGAGTGTACAGTTGCATAAGTATTTAGGCGTAGAATAAATACTTATGTCTTCACGAAGTGAAAGCTTCAGTGAGAGGAATTGAGTATGGGTTTTGCTCATACTCAAGGAGAAATAAAAATATTTAGGCGTAGAATAAAGTATGTTTTTAAGTGAATTTTTTGATTATCTTGTATTTTCTCAAACGGTTTCGAGGTGGGTACCCCGAGATTAAAAATCTCGACCCTTCCACTGCAAATGTTTTCGCAGGCACAAATAATCAAAAATCCGTTAAAAGTTTATTTTGTAACCTTGTTTGGTTAATTTAGAAATTGGAGAGAAAATGTCGAGTGCATTAGTAGTATTTAGTGGAGGACAAGATAGTACAACTTGTCTAGGTTGGGCGAAGAATCGTTTTGATAGAGTTGAGACTTTAACTTTTGATTATGGGCAAAAACACCGTGTTGAGATATATCAAGCTAAAAAGATAGCTACTCTTTTAGATGTAGAAAATTTTGTTTTAAAGTTTGATGCTTTTTCACAACTAGCGGACTCTGCTCTGATAGATGGGAGTTTAGACATCTCAAGTGCTCACTCTCATAAACCAAATCTTCCAGCTTCTTTTGTTCCAAACCGCAATGCAGTTTTTTTTACATTGGCTCATGCTTATGCCCAAAAAAAAGGGATTGATAACATCATCACAGGGATTAATCAAACTGATTATTCTGGATATCCTGATTGTAGGTTGGAGTTCATAGAGGCGCTTGAACTTGCACTCAACCTTGGAAGTGAATCAAACATCAAGTTTCACTAT
Source organism: Sulfurospirillum sp. UBA12182 (assembly GCA_002742765.1). Lineage (GTDB taxonomy): Bacteria > Campylobacterota > Campylobacteria > Campylobacterales > Sulfurospirillaceae > UBA6810. Next base: position 5,236 of record DLUF01000009.1, read on the forward strand.
CCACTTATCCATCTAAGCAAAGCCCAAACTTTTGAGATGAGTGAGCAAGAGGGAGTTTTAGAGCTCATCATAGATGAGTCACACACTTGCTATAACGGTAACCATAACACCAAAAATGAGTGGGGCTATGGATGTGGCGAGTGTCCAGCTTGTATACTTCGAGCAAAAGGTTGGCAAGAGTATAACAAGAAGCATTAAGTATGCTTCTTTGTTTTTATTCTTGTATGAGGATAGCTACTATTCTAAAAGGACTTGTTTTATTTGTTTGAGCTATTTTTTGAATACTCTCTTGAGTTTCGATAGAGATATTTTCTCGATTTAATCTATCGATAGCATCATCATAGTTTACATGTAAAACGTCAAGTGAATTTTTAAAAGGTGCACTAAGCATCTTCTCTATCAAAACTCCTTTTGGATTTTCTTTTTGATTTAAACTCTGTACAACAAAAAAACTACTAATAGCAAGAAGCAAAGTAAATGAAAGAAAAAAAACTTTTTTTGCAAAGTATCTTTTCATGCTAGACCAATTAAATATAACATGAAATAAAGCAGCACCAACAAATACTAACCCCAAAATTTCATGGAGACTTTTTACTTGTGTGTCAAAAAAATGGAAAAACATCATAACACCACTAACGGATATAATCACAAACAAAATGGTTGTGAAAGAAGTTGCTAAATCTCTTTTGATAAATTTCATTGAAATAAATTCCTTTAATAAGTTGATGAAAAATTATAAATCATCTATGTTAACTCCGTGTTAATAGAGTATTTTATGAAGAGTTTGTATAATAACACATGAATTATATAGCCCATTATCCAAAACACTTACAAGACCAAATAGCTAGGTTAATGCAAGAAGACAAACTTGGATTGTATCTTTTAAGCAAGTATCCACAAAAGCATACTATCACAACGGATAAAGCTTTGTATGAGTATGTTATGGAGTATAAAAATGAATACCTCAAAAAATCACAACTTGCAAAAGTGAGTTATGACGGGAAGATAAATGACATAAAACAGGCTCTAGGAACACATACTTTTGTCTCTCGTGTTCAAGGTGGAAAACTCAAAGCAAAAAACATCATCAAAGTTGCTACGCTTTTCAAAGAAGTACCTGAAGAGTTTTTGCGTATGATAGTCGTGCATGAGTTAGCACACTTCAAAGAAAAAGAGCATAACAAAGCTTTTTATAGTTTTTGTGAGCATATAATGCGAGAGTATCATCAAGTTGAGTTTGATGTAAGGGTCTATCTTTTACATGTAGAGCGTTTTGGAAAACTTTATACAAAAGAGGGAGAATGAAAAAGATTTATATAGCGGGATTTGATGTTTTTAAGCCAGATTCAAAGGAGATAGGAAAAGCGCATAAGCTTACATGTAAGACTTATGGGTATGAGGGGTTGTACCCTTTGGATAATGAGATAGACAGCTCTTGGAGTAAACAAGTTGCAAGAGAGTTTATCTACACAAAAAATATAGAACTTATCCACTCTTGCGACATAGTCATAGCCAACGCAAATCCTTTTAGAGGTGATGAATTAGATAGTGGAACTGCTTTTGAGATAGGCTATGCAAAAGCATTAAACAAGCAAGTGATTCTTTATATGGATGACACTAGAGCTTACAAAGAAAAGCTTACATGTAAAGCTAGTGACATACTTGATACAAAAGGAATGTTTATCGAAGATTTTGACTTTCCACTCAATCTTATGTTTGGTGACTGCGAGATAGTAGAAGGTGGGTTTAAAGAGGCTCTTTTATCCTTGTAAAACCCACCATTCCAAAAGATTTCTAGCGATAGCCATGCTTCTAGGCGTACTGATGCCAAGACTTTCATCTCCATCAAGCAAGGCTTTTATCTCGTTTTTATGAAGCCATTTTGCATCGCTTATCTCATTTGTGTCGATGCAAAGTTCTCTACTCAAAGCCTTTACATGTACACCTATCATAAGGCTTGCTGGAAAAGGCCAAGGCTGGCTTGCGATGTAGCTTACTTCGCCCCCTTTTATACCTGCTTCTTCAAAAAGCTCTCGCCTTGCAGCATCTTCGATACTCTCTCCACCCTCCATGTAGCCAGCTAAACAAGAGTATCGATGAGGTGGGAAATTTACCCCACGACCTAACAAACAATACTCCCCATAAGTGACAAGCATGATAACAACAGGGTCGGTTCTAGGGAAATGCTCTTTTTTACACGCAGGGCAATCTCTCCTCCAGCCAGCATGCGCTACTAGAGTTTTCTCTCCACAACTTGAACAATGTCCATGGGAGATATGCCAGTTTAAAACGCTCAAAGCTTGAGCCAAGATACCAAGTTTTTCTTGAGAGAGCAAATCTTCTTCTGCTAAATCTCTAAGATTGATTGATGAACAATTTTGAGGAATCTCTTTTACATGTAAAGCAAAATAATTAAACTCGCTATCTACTCCTAAAAGAACTAAGAGGTTGTCTTCATAAAATCCTAAAATCTCTTTTGAAAAAAAACAGTTACATTTATCATCTAGGATGATTTGCGTTTCATAATAGAGAATTATCTTTGACTGTGGAGAGTTTTTGAGTTCATTAAAACTCTCTTTAGAAGCTCTTTTATGCTCTAGTCTATCGAGAGGATTTTGGGAAAAGTAGGGGAGGATTGTCTGCATTTGTAGCCTTAAGAAAAATAATAATTATTATATCAAGCTCTGATTTGATTATAGATTAATGATATAAAAGGTAAAGTATACATATAAAATTTCTGAGGAGGATGTATGAGAAAGTACGAAACGTATAAGTGTTCAAAATGTGGGAATGAAGTGGAAGTACAAAATGTCGGTGGTGGAAAACTTGTTTGCTGTGGACAAGAGATGGAGTGTATCACTGAAAACTTAACAGCGGTAAATCTTATGAAAGCATTTGCTGGTGAGTCTATGGCAAGAAATAAGTATGATTTGTTTGCTGATATCGCAGAAGAAGAGGGTTGGCATGCAATAGCTCGTCACTTTAGAGAAGCGGCTGAAAATGAAAAATGGCACGCAAGAGCTGAGTATAAAGCTGCAAATGAGTTGATTGAAGGCTCAGAGTTACATGTAACGGCTGAAAATCTTATGATAGCAGCAGCAGGAGAGCATTATGAGCATGAGACTATGTATCCTGAGTTTGAAGCAATCGCTAAAGAAGAGGGCTTAGATAAAATCGCTAGACTTTTTAAAGCTATCGGTAAAGTAGAAGTAGAACACGAAAGAGAATACTTAGAGCTTAAGAAAATGCTTGAAGATGAAGGTTTCTTTGAAAGCGAAGAAGAAGAGACTTGGGTATGTGAAGTATGTGGACATGTCCACAGAGGTAAAAAAGCACCAAAAGCCTGTCCACTATGTAAAGTAGACCAAGAGTACTTTAAACGTGAATTTTTAGGCTAAAAAAAGGGAGATTTACTCCCTTTTTAAATATAGATGTGCTAAAATTCTCAATTAATTAGGAGAAGAAATGGCACTCAAATACAAAGTTCTTATTATTATTTCTACGCTTTTGCTCACAGCTTCCATAACAAGTTCAATTATAAACTTTAGGTTAGATGTAAAATCAGCTCAAGACCAGCTTATCAACGTCTCTTTACCACTTTCGGTAGATAACATTTACACAGAGATTCAGCAACGTATGATAGAACCTCTTATCGTCTCTTCTCTCATGGGGCATGATACGTTTTTAAAAGATTGGCTTCTTAGTGGCGAAAAAGATATAAAACAAATCGAAAAATATCTTCTTGCAATTCAAAATAAATACAACGTTTTTACTACTTTTTTGGTTTCAGATTTTACGAAAAACTACTATCATTCTAGTGGGCTTATAGATGTTATCAATGAAAAAAACAAAGATGATGCTTGGTTTTTTAACTTTAAAAATAGTGCAAAAGATTATGAAATAAATCTCGATTATAACCAAAACTTGGGTTCTTCTTTGATTATGTTTATTAACTATGGTGTTATGGATTATGCAAAGCAGTTTATCGGAGTTACAGGGATAGGTATAGAGCTTTTGGATATAGAAAAGATGTTGCACTCTTTTAAGCAAAAGTACAAATACGATGTTTATTTTGTAAATAAAAAAGGTGAGATTATTCTCTTTTCAAAATATCTCAATAAAAGAGGAAACATAACTTCTATCAAAGGTCTTAATCTTTTTGAAGATAAAATTCTCTCTGATAAAGCTTATTTGATAGAGTATAAAGACGAGCATGATAATGAGTATTTTCTCAACACAAAATACATTGATAAACTTGATTTACATCTTTTAGTAGAGATAAACAAAAAAGAGTACATGGAGGAGATAAAAAGTAAGTTTTACACGAATTTAGCTTTTTCTATTTTAGTTACTTTGATTATCGTTTTTATCATTATCTATGTTATCAATATCTATCAAAAACAGCTAGAAAATATAGCAGGTGAGGATACTTTAACGAGCTTGGCAAACCGAAGAAAGTTTAATGAAGATTTTGAAAAAGTTATCAAAAATAGCCATAAAAAAACAAACAAAGTTCTTTTGTTTTTGATTGATATTGATGATTTTAAGTATGTAAATGATACGTACGGACATCTTATCGGTGATCAGGTTTTAAAAAGAGTAGCTTTAGTGTTAAAAGCTAGTTTACGAAAAAATGACAAGATAGCAAGATGGGGTGGAGAAGAGTTTGCCATCTTATTGGAAGATACGAGCTTAGAAAATGGATTGCATATAGCTGAAAAGTTAAGTGCTGCTATCAAAACTGATGTACAAATCCAAGAGATGATAGAAAAACCACTCACTTTGAGTATGGGTGTGGGTGCATTAAAAAGTAGTGATTCACAAGATGGACTCATCCAAAAAGTAGACAAAGCGCTTTATAGGGCAAAAGAACAGGGAAAAGATAGTATCGTTACTGCTTGATTAAAGCTCAAACTGCGAGAGGATAGCTTTGATGGCATAAACGCTTAGGGAGTTTCCTATGAGTTTGTATTTTTGTCTTTGACTAAGATGTGAAGCAAAAAGAAAATCCTCTCCAAAACCCAAAAGAGAAGCTATCTCTTCAGGTTCAAAAAGTCTTATCTTCTCTCCAACTCGCAGATATGCTCCTGAGTGCATCCATGATTTTGAGTAAGAAGAGGTAAAACAAGTTGTATAGGCTTTTTCATCATATATATCAACTACTCGAAAGCCATTTTGAAACTTTTCTAAGATGTTTGCTGGGACAAAAGAGGGGTTTGAAGGCTCTTTTATGAACTCTTTTAGGCTTTTACATGTAAAGATTTTTTCAAGCTCTCTTAGAGGTTTTTGTGAGGCACAAAGATAGTAGCGAGGACGTCTGTTTGGGATGCCTAACTCACTTGGGCAAAGAAGTGTTTCGCTGATGTTATATCCTCTTTTTTCTAGGGTTTGTATGAGTAAGTCTCTTGCTTTTGAAGTAAAAAATCCTGCAACATTTTCTAATCCTACATGTAAGGGTAGATTTGTACATGTAAGCAAGGCTTGGAGTACTGTTTTGAAACTATCACTTCTAAAATCTTCTAAATCTTTTTGAACACCTTTAGAAGTGTAGGGTTGGCAAGGTGGAGACATCCATAAAAAGTCTATATCCAAAGTATCTAAAAGCGCAGCATTAAACTTTTCAAGGTTGAATTTTTCTGCTTTATGCGTAAAATTTGCATTATAAGTAGCAAGAGCAAAATCGTTTTGGTCATATGCTTTTATAACTTGTATCGACAAATCAGAAATGGCTTTAGAAAAGCCCCCTATACCACAATATAACTCAACTGCT
>DLUF01000025.1 GCA_002742765.1 Sulfurospirillum sp. UBA12182
CAGTGCGACCCCCGAGACCCACCCTCTTCACCTACACGACGCTCTGCCGATCTGTTCCAAAATCATCTATGGCAAAATGAAATCCTTTTTCTTTAAGACTTTCTATAATTTTAATAGCAACATTGTGATTTTTCATGATTTGAGTTTCAGTAATCTCTAGTTCAATTTGAGAAAACTCTACATCAAACCCCTCAAAATAGTTCAATAGATTTTCAGAAAAGTTCTTAGAAAAAAAGTCTTTTGCAGAAATATTTACTGCTATTTTAAAATTTTTCTCTACAAAAAACTCTTGATTAATCTTTTCAAGGTCACTTAAAACTTTGCTAAAAACTTCTGCAGTAACTTCTGAAATCAATCCTTTTTCTTCTGCAATATGGATAAAATCCATAGGTGGAATAATCCCTTTTTCTGGGTGTATCCAACGTACAAGTGCTTCTGCTCCTATGATAAAACCTGTTTTATAATCAATAACTGGCTGATAAAAAACACTCAGTTCATTGTTAGAGATAGCACTTCTTAAATCATTTGTGATATTTACTTTTGTTTTTAATTCACTTGAGAGCTCGTGATTGTACAGACTATATCCATTTCTACCATTTATTTTGACGTTATACATTGCCAAATCAGCATACTGTTTTAGTACATCTGTATTTTCTCCATGATCTGGATAAATCGCTACCCCAATAGAAAGAGTAAGATAAAATACAGTGTTATTGATGTTAAAAGGCTCTTCAAATGAGTGTTTAATCTTTTGTGTAATTTTTAAAACATCATCTACGCTATCTATGTCTCCAATAATGATTAAAAATTCATCTCCACCAATCCTCCCTAAAGTATCTTCTTCTCTTAAGTTTGATTCTAAAGTATTTGCTACTACTTTAATAACCTCATCACCAACCTCGTGAGAGTAGGTATCGTTGATATCTTTAAAATTGTCTATGTCGATAAATAAGAGTCCAACTTTTTTCTTTTTTCTTTTAGCGATATCAATAGAGTGTGAAAAACGACTTTCGATATTTAGTCGATTTGCCAAACCTGTTAAATGGTCATGATTAGCATAAAAATAAATTTTTTTATCTGCCTCTTTGAGGTTTGTTATATCTGTAAAAATGGCAATATAAAAGTTTTTGGTAAGTGTGTTTTGATCTTCAACCTTACTTATACTCAGCCACTCTGGATAAATCTCTCCATTTTTTCTTTTATTCCAAATTTCACCTTGCCAAGAGCCATTATGTTTGAGTGAATCCCACATATTGGTATAAAAATCGCTTTTATGGATGCCTGATTGTAAAAGAGAAGGTGTTTTTCCTCTTACTTCGGAAGGATGGTATCCAGTAATCTTTGAAAAAGCTTGATTTACAGAGAGGATTTTACCACTTGCATCAGTTATTAAAATCCCTTCATTTGCATTTTCAAAAAAGATAGAAGACTGTTTTAGTTTCTCTTTTGCAATTATATCGTTAGTTATGTCTTCACATTTATGGACTATATAATTATTATGGATTTTGTAAAAAGTAGAGCGAAACCAGATTTTACTCTCCTTCTCTTGCCTATCAATAACAAAGGGCTTACTCTCAAGAAGTGTTCTACTTTTGATACTCTCAAACTTATGTTCACAATTACTTTTACAACCAAAAAGGGTGGCACAGGTATAGGGTTGTATATGTCATCTTTAATTATAAGCAATACTTTTGGTGGAAAAATCTATGCTCAAAATATTTACAAACAAGGAAAACCAGAAGGATTAAAGATTATATGTGAAATAAAAAAGGATCAAAAATGCTAAAAGAGATTCAAGAGAGTGCAAAAAATTATAGTGTTCTTTATGTTGAGGACGATGATAAAACTAGAGCTAGCATGGAAGAGATTTTAAAACTTTTATTTGGCCATGTTTACGTAGCACAAAATGGACAAGAAGGATTTGAAGTTTTCGAAAATGCTAAACCTGATTTAATCATCTCAGATGTTTCAATGCCTTTTATGAGTGGTATTGAGATGACACAAAAGATAAGAACTACCAATCAAAATATTCCTATTATGCTTTTTACTGCTTTTAGCGATAAAGAGTACCTTTTAGAATCAATCAATCTAGGAATTGATAGGTATATTAACAAACCTCTTGATAAAGAGATTTTTTTTGGAAGTTTAAATGTTATTTTAAAAAAATTAGATAATGACAGATTAGCTAAAAAATATCAAGAAGAAAAAATTCAAAACAAAATCAATGAAGCTGCATTAGAAGCTTTAAAAAAATCAACACAAATTTATCCTATACCAACTTTTATCTTTAAAAATGAATCTCTTTATTTTATCAATGAATCAGCTGTACAACTTTGTGAATTTGAAAGTATAGAGGATACTACTCTGCCCTGTGATATTTTAGAGAAAAAAATTGTAAAAAAAGATGGCTATTTGGACTCTTTCTCAAGTTTAGACTCTCTCAAAGAAAAAAATAAAATTTTATGGCAATTTAAAAGTGGACGTCAAAAGATATTTTTGATTTCAAAGAAAGAGATTGATGATTTGCAAATCTTTAGCTTAAGTGACATAACGCGTATGGAGTATGATAAACAAAGAAATAGATATCTTTTAGACTATCTTTTTGACATCTTGCAGAGAATGAGAAAAAGAGCAATCGTCTATGATAAGGGAGAAGTAAAAGTAGAAAAGCTTGAAGAAAAAAGTTTTGTTGAGCCTACTTACGACCAAATTCGCCTAGATGCGATGCATGGATATGAAAGAGAGAATGCTCTTGATTATGTTAATTCACTTGATGAGACTATTTTTGAGGAAATTGCGGAAATGGAAGAACTTGAAAATGACATTTCCTTAGTTGTTGATGAGATAGAAGAACATTTTTCCTTAGATAAAATTAATCAATATGGTTTATTGCTTCAAAAATATTCAAAAATTATCTCTTCTCTTATCGAATTTGAAGATTTGGCGTATAGCTTAGCAAAGATTTCAAACTTTTTAGAAACTTTACACCATAGAGATTTTGATGAACGCAAGTTGTTTATCATTTTACTTTCTATAAAAGAAGATTTAAAATACTGGAGAAAAAATATTTTTGAAACAAAAGAAGCAAAAGATATACACTATTTAGATGCCTCACTTCTTAGCTCTTGTTTGCAAATTGAAAATGAGTTTATCAACAAAAGCTTTCAAGATGATGATACAAATGACTTGGAGTTATTCTAATGGATATACAAAGTTTAAAGGAGCTGACTTCTACTCTTAAGATTTTATATGTAGAAGATGACCTAGCTATCGCGGCTAAGCTGACTTCTATCTTGCAAACACTCTTTAAGTATGTTTTACATGTAGAAGATGGTGAAAAAGGATTAATGGCATATAAGAAAGAGAGCTTTGATATCGTTTTATCTGATATTTCTATGCCTAATATGAATGGTATAGAGATGGCAAAAAGTATAAAGAAGCTCGATGCAAGCCAAGTGATTATCTTCTCTACTGCACATAGTGAATCACGACTTTTGATGGAGGCGATTAATCTCAATGTTGACGGTTATGTTCTTAAACCGATTAACCATGAGTATTTTTTAGAATTACTGCTAAAAGTTTCTACAAAAATCAATAATCAAAAAAATATACATTATTATCAAAAGCATTTAGAAGATTTGGTCAAAGCTAAAACTCAAGAGTTAAGTGATAAAAACATAGAGCTTAGTTCTCTAAACAAAGAGATTAAACATACTCTAGAAAGTACTATCGTCTCCTTAGGTGGAGTTGCAGAAGCTAGGTCTCACGAAACAGGCAAACATGTAAAAAGAGTAGCTTTATATAGTGAATTTATAGCTCAAAAAATCGGATTAAGTAAAGCTCAATGCGATACCATTAGAATCATCTCCCCGATGCATGATATAGGAAAACTTTCCATAGAAGATAGTATCTTAAAAAAGCCAGGTAAGCTTACTTTTGAAGAGTTTGAAGCGATGAAAGAACATGCAAGACTAGGATTTGAGATGCTGCGTGATTCAAATTTATCACTTTTTAAAGATGCTGCAATTGTTGCTTATGAACATCATGAAAAATATAATGGGAAAGGCTACCCTAGAGGATTAAAAGGCGAAAAAATTCATATTTTTGGTAGGATTACAGCTTTTGCCGATGTATTTGATGCTCTTATTAGCGAAAGAATTTATAAAAAACCTTGGAGTTTAGAACAGATAATAGCGCTCGTTCATGAAGAAAGAGGAGAACATTTTGATCCTCAAATTTGCGATATATTTTTTGATAATATAGAGTTTTTCAAAGGGATAAATGCAGCAAATCAAGATGTATTTGCATAGAATTTTATGTATTTTTAATCTAACCTTTAGCTAAGTAATTCTTTATTATAATTTTTAAAACAAACACTAGGATACCAATGATAAATTCATATAGAAATGCAACGATAGAAGACTTACCTCAAATCGTTAAAATTTATAATGCAGCCATTGAAGATGGTATATCAACAGCGGATTCGTATAAAGTTACAGCCGATGCAAAAGTTGATTGGTTCAAGGCTCATGATAAAGATAAAAGACCTATTTTAGTAAAAGAGCATCATGGCAAGATTATCGCTTGGCTCTCTTTACAACCTTTTTATCCACATTTGGCGTATGAGCAAAGTGCAAGAATTAACATCTATATAGATAGAAATTTTCGTGGTAAAAAATTAGGACAACAGTTTCTACAAGAAGTCATCGATGAAGCACCAAGATACAACATCAGAAACTTTTTGGCTCTTATCTTTGCTGATAATGAAACTAGTTTGAAAGTTTTTAAAAAATTAGGCTTTAAAGAGTGGGGAAATTTCCCAGGGATTGCAACAATCCATGAAGATGATAAAGACCTTCTTATCTTAGGGTACAAAGTCGAAACTAAATGAATAAACCTATAAAATCTATTATATTTGATATGGATGGAACACTTTTAGATTCTAGCTATGCTATGGTTCAAAGTGTAAATTATGTACGAGATTCTTTAGGATTGCCACCTCTTGAAAAAACTTTTTTAGAATATCATATCAATCAGCCAGATCAAGATTTGCCAATGTTGTTTTATGGTACACCCCAGTATGTACCAGAACATAGAGAGCTTTTTAAGACTCATTATCTAGAAAACGCTAATTTACATGTAAAGGTTTATGATGGAGTTTTTGAAACTCTTGATATTTTAAAAGAGATGGGGATTATCCTAAGTGTAGCTACAAACGCAAGTGACTTTTTTGCTTACAATATGCTAGAACACCAAAAAATTCTCCATTTTTTTGATTTTGTTGTCGGAGCAAACTGTGTTAAATCACCAAAACCAGAACCTGATATGTTACATCTTATCTTAGATAAGTCTCAAGTATCATTTGAACACTCTTTGCTTGTTGGTGATAGTATCAAAGATGAATTAGCAGCAAAAAATGCTGGAATTGATTTTTTATTTGCAAATTGGGGTTATGGAGAAAAAAGTAGCAAAGAAAAAACGATAAACTCTTTGAGAGAGATTATCCAGTTTTTACACTAGAGATTTAAAGTACTCTTCTAACCGCGCTTTATCCATCGGTTTTGCATAAAAATATCCTTGCACACTATCACATCCATTTTCTTTTAAAAATAGGTCTTGAGCCTGTGTCTCAACACCCTCAGCGATAACTTCTAAATTAAGGTTTTTTGCTAAAGTTATGATGGTTTTAGTGATTGCACTATCTTCACTATCTTGTGGCAAATCTTTGATAAAAGAGCGGTCAATTTTTAGCTTATCTACGGGAAGTTTTTTAAGATAACTAAGAGATGAATAGCCTGTTCCAAAATCATCAATGGAAATTTTAAAACCTTTTTGATGTAGTTCATCTAAGATTTCAATTGATTTTTCTGGATGGTACATAATGTAACTTTCTGTGATTTCAAGTTCCACAAAAGAGGGAGAAATATTTGCATCTTTACATCTTTTTTCAAGTTGTGAGATAAAGTGGATATCATCAATTTGTACTGCCGAGATATTGATAGCCATTGTTCCTTGAAATGACTTTTCTTCTTGAAACTCTTTTAATGTCATGAAGGCTTTTTTCATAACGATTTCACCAATCTCTATTATCATTTTATTTTCTTCACTCTGTTTTATAAAAGTATCAGGACCTATCATCTCTCCATCTGCTTTTTGCCACCTTACAAGCGCTTCTAAACCTATCAATTTATTTGTTTGAAGATCGATTTGGGGTTGATAATGAAGGATAAACTCTTCATTTTTAATCGCTTCTTTTAACTCACTATCGAATTTTGTAGAAAGATATATGTTATCTGTCATAGAGGGGTGATAAAAACAATACCTATTTTTTCCACTATTTTTTGCGACATACATCGCAGTATCTGCATTTTTAAATAACTCTTCTAAGGTATTACCATCTTTAGGATAAAGAGCTATACCTATGCTTACGCCGATTTTGTTGTGTTCATTGTTGATTATAAAAGGCTCTTCTAAAGCGTTAAAAAGTAATTGACATTGAGATTTTAAATTCTCTAAATTTTCAATTAACACAACAAACTCATCTCCACCCACTCTGGCTATAAAATCGTTTTTTAAAAGTGCTTTTTGAAGTCTTGTCGCAACTTGTTGGATGATATAATCTCCCTTAGAATGCCCATAAATATCGTTGATATTTTTAAAATAATCTAAATCTAAAAAGAGAAAAGCAAATTCTAAATCAGGTGTTTTGTTGATTTTTTCTTCCATCTTTTGTTTGAGAAAAGTTCGATTTGGCAGTCTTGTTAAAACATCATTTAATGCTAAAAACCTAATCTCTTTTTCAAACTCTTTTCTTGTAGAGATATCCTTGTGTGTTCCTGCTAATCTCAAAACAGAACCATCTTTATTATCTCTTGCGACAACTGCCCCAGAGCCTTCAATCCAAACATAATGCCCATCTTTGTGTTTCATTCTAAATTCTATAACATAGGGTTGTGAGTCTGACATCGTTTGTTCAAGGGCTTTTTGAGCGATTGACATATCATCAGGGTGGATTCTTTTGGACCAATCTTGGATATCATACCCGATGTCATCTGGCTGAAGCCCTAGAAAAGAGAGCCATTTATCATTTACAACTTGTTTGTCACTTTTGTAATCCCAATCCCAATATCCAAGGTTCGCACCCTTGATAACATACTCAAGCCGCTGCTTTGTCTCTTCTAGTTCTCTTTGCACATCTATAAGATGTCTAACGTATCTTTTTATCAGGAAATAGAGAATGACAGAGGTACTAAGGACGAAAAAAACCCCTTTGTAGGTTTGAAAAACACTCAGTGTTTTTGTCTCCGTTACAAAAAACTCCAAAACAGAGTCGGAGAAAAAAATCCACAAGAGTGCAAAAAGAAGATAGATAGCAACTATCCTCCAAATATCAAGTTCTTTTTTCAAGTTCGATTTATCATACATAAATTTCCCATGTGAGTATATTTTCAATTTTTCATATAATAAGGGTGTATGATATCACTTTTTTAATTTCGTTAAGCTAATAAATCAAAAATAAGTATAGGAAAAAATAATTTTTCAACCATTTGGGAATCATATCTTTTTTTTGCTACAATCTTCAAAGATTTTCTATAAGGAGCAACAAAAATGTCATTTTTTGATGAATACAATAAAGAAGTTGAAGAAAGAGCAGTTTTAGGGATTCCTCCACTTCCATTAGACGCAAAAAAAACGGCTACTGTCATCGAACTTTTAAAAAAAGAAGAGGGTGATCAAGCGTTCTTACTTGGCTTACTTCAAGATAGAGTACCACCAGGAGTTGATGATGCTGCTTATGTAAAAGCAGCTTTTTTAAACGATATCGTCCAAGGAAATGTTACATGTAAAAGTATATCTCAAACAAAAGCTATACAACTTTTAGGTACGATGTTAGGCGGTTATAATGTTAAACCTCTTGTAGATGCTCTTTGCTTAACAGATGAGATTGCACAAGAAGCTGCAAATGCACTCAAGCATATCGTTTTAGTATATGACTCTTTTAATGATATAGAAAAACTAGCACAAACAAACAAACACGCAAAAGAAGTTTTAACTTCTTGGGCAAATGCTGAGTGGTTTTTATCTAAGCCAAAATTAGAAGAGAAGATAACCGTAGCAGTGTTAAAAGTACCTGGCGAAACAAATACTGATGATCTCTCTCCTGCTAGTGAAGCATTTACTAGAAGTGATATACCTTTACATGCAAATGCTATGCTTGTTAAAAGACTTCCTGGTTCTATCGAAAAAATCCAAGAACTTAAAGCAAAAGGCTTTGAAGTAGCTTATGTTGGAGATGTTGTTGGAACTGGAAGCAGTAGAAAATCAGGAATTAACTCCGTTCAATGGCATATGGGTAAAGATATCCCATGTGTCCCAAATAAAAGAACAAGTGGACTTATACTAGGGAGTATCATCGCTCCTATCTTTTTTAACACAGCAGAAGATAGTGGTGCACTTCCTATCGAAGTTAATGTTGATGAGCTAGAAACAGGTGATATCATAGATGTATATCCATATGCAGGTAAGATTGAAAAAGATGGTAAGGTTATCTCTACTTTTAAACTCGCTCCAAATACTATCACAGATGAGTACCGTGCTGGGGGGAGAATTCCTCTTATCATAGGTCGTGGTTTAACAACTAAAGCAAGAGCTAGTTTAGGTTTAGGTGTTGATGATATTTTTGCTAAACCAGAACAACCAAGTGATAGTGGAAAAGGCTATTCTCAAGCTCAAAAAATGGTAGGACTTGCATGTGGAGTTACTGGGGTGAGACCTGGTATGTATGTTGAGCCGATAACTCTAACCGTAGGAAGCCAAGATACAACTGGTCCTATGACAAGAGATGAGATAAAAGAGTTAGCTGCTCTTGGATTTAGTGCTGATTTAGTCATGCAAAGTTTTTGTCATACAGCAGCTTATCCAAAACCAAGTGATGTGAAACTTCATCATACACTTCCTGATTTTATCCGCAACAGAAGTGGAATCAGTTTAAAAGCAGGTGATGGTGTTATCCACTCATGGCTTAACCGTATGGTACTCCCTGATAGCGTAGGAACAGGTGGAGACTCTCATACACGTTTCCCTATCGGTATCTCTTTCCCTGCTGGTTCTGGACTTGTTGCTTTTGCAGGAGTTACAGGAAGTATGCCTTTAAATATGCCAGAATCTGTTTTGGTTCGATTTAAAGGAGAGTTACAACCTGGTATCACACTAAGAGATC
>DLUF01000055.1 GCA_002742765.1 Sulfurospirillum sp. UBA12182
ACCATTAAACTGTCTTAATGTATCAAACTCATCCCATCTATCTGTTAAAAGTTTGTGCGCATAAGCTTGGTGTGAAACATCAAAGATAAAAGGATCTTTTGCTGAATCAAAAACATAATGCATTGCAACAATCAGTTCAACTGCCCCTACATTTGAGCTCAAATGTCCACCATTTTTACTCACTGTTTCTATAATCTTTGTTCTAAGCTCAACACATCTATCTTTTAGCTCTTGTAATGTACACTCTTTTAAATTTCTCATATCACACTTATCTTTTAATTATTTTGTATTAAACTTTTTACTTTTTGAATCCTCGTTGCGATATTGCCATCTAAATTACCAACATCACTTAAAACAATGACACCACCTTCACTAATAGCATTATCTGCACTTATAGTGATGTGTTCTATATCTTTATACTCTTCTTTTATAGCATTAAAATCTTTTGGATTTACTTTGATTTCTATCTTTTTTCCATCTTTTAAGTCATTAATAAGCTCACGAGAAAGCGATATGGCAATTTCAGAACTTGAACGACTTATCTCTTTTGATATAACTTCTTTTGCTATCTCTAGCGCAGTTAAAGAGAGCTCCTCTTCAATCTTTTTAAAGTACTGATTAGATTTTTCTATCTCTTTTTCTAAATTATCAATAGAAGTAACATATTTGTTTTTAATCTCATTAACACCTGCTTCTATCTCACTTTTTGCTTGGTTATAGCCTTTTTCAAAGGACAATTTTGCTTCTCTTTCAATTTCATTTTTTAATCTATTTTCAAACTCAATCTCTTGTTTTTCCATTTGCATCTGCATTTTTACCATGCTAGAAGTAAGTTCATCCGTTTTCTTTAAAAGCTCTTCTACAAATTTATTTGTGCTATCTTCTGTTTTTGGACTTTCTTTTGGAGAAGTATCATTTTCTTCTTTAAATATAGGAGTTGTATCTTTTTGAATATATTCTACTTCTTTCTGCTCATTGGCTAATTGAGTTCCCCCTAAAACTTTAAATTTATAAGGTTCTACACTATGTTCTTGAATCTTTGTCGTATTTATGATATTTCTCATGGTTACATCCTATTATTCAAAAACAGCATTATTTTAATCAATCATCTCTTCTGCTTCGCCAACTTGAACAATGCCTTGCTCAGCAAGTTTTTGAACCTCATCTACTATTCTTCTTTGTGATTCTTCAACATCTTTAACTCTCACAGGTCCTAAAAAGCTCATCTCTTCTAAAAATGCTTCTTGTGCACGTTGTGACATATTTTCTAAGAATTTATCTCTTAAAGCATCCGCGGCACCTTTTAAAGCAATCATCAAATCTTTCTTATCTGCAACTTTCAATATCTCTCGAATTGCTGTACTATCTAATTTCATAATATCTTCAAAAGTAAACATCATCTCTTTGATAACAGCGGCCAATGCTTCATCTGTTTGCTCAATATATGCAATAGTAGATTTAGAAGCTTTTTGACCTAGTCTATTTAAGATTTCAGCAACTGCTCTAGGACCTCCAACTTCTACTTTATAAGATGTGAGTGATTCTAGTTTATTTTCTAAAACAGCTGAAACTCTTTTGATAACAGAAGGAGATATATCTCCTAAATTTGCCATACGAATTGTCACTTCACTTTTAAGCTCATCAGGGAAAAAAGATATCGTTTCAGCTGCACTTGTAGGATCCATATGTGCTAAGATAAGAGCAACTGTTTGTGGATGTTCAGTGATAATAAAATCTGCTAATTGCTGCGGTTTTATCTGTGAAAGGTAACCAAAGCTTTGCGTGTTTTCCATAGATTTAGAAAGCTTATCTAAGATTTTTTGTGCTGCATCTGGTCCAAAAGTTCTATAAAGTATCTCTTTTGCATATTCAAAGCCACCACTTCTAATATATTGATTTGATTGCAAAATTGCATAAAACTCTTCCAAAACAGCATTAGCTACATTTTTATCTATATTTTTAACGGTTGCTATATACTTTGAAATATCCGTAACCACATCAATATCCATATGAGAAAATAGATTTGTAGTAGTATCTTCTCCTAACTGAATGAGAAGTATAGCAACTTTTTCTGCCATTGAAAGTTCATTGAACTGATTTTTTTGTTCTGTACTTAACTTCATTAGTCACTATCCTTTAAACTATCAGTTGAGAGATTAAAATCACCTTCTGTTTTAATCATTTGTTGTAGTAAACCAGCGACTTCTTCACTCTTATCATCTGCTAAAGATTTAATTTTCTCTAAAAGAACATCGTATTTTAACTCTTCCTCGTTAAACTCTTCTCCGATACCTAATTGAGCTTCAACTTTTTTACGTGCTTTTTTGAATTTTTCAAGAGTATCTTCTGCACTCTCTTCATCATCTTTTTCTTCTTCTAAATCTTTTTGGTCATAGCTATCAACTGTTTCTTCAACCATTTTTGTAGTAAATGGCTCAATAACTTTTTTATAAAATACAAAAAGTAAAATAGCAGCAATTAAGTATTTGATAATCGGGATAAGAGGTGCTGTATAAAAAGTTATCTTATCCACAAAAGATTGAGTTGGTGCTTTTGTACCATCTTTTTGTAATGGTTTAAATTCAAAGTTACTTACTGTTACTTCATCTCCTCTATTTGCATTGAAACCAACTGTTTGCCTTACTATCTGTTCAATTGAACGCATTTGTTCAGCAGTTAACGGTATAAACTCTATTTTATTAGTACTATTACCTTGTTCATCAGAACTATAATCATAATTCCCATCAACTACTACGGCAGCACTTAGTCTTCTTATCGTTGCAAATTGACCTTTGACGTTTGTAACTTTTTTAGAAATCTCATAATTGATTGTGTTGGAGTTTTTCTCATATGTCTCTCTGAGCTGATTTGATTCTAAACCTTGTACTGGTCCTATATTGCTTACAGCACCAGGAACTCCTCCAACTTCATTAGGTTCTTTTCCTTCTCGTTTTTCCTCAACACTTTGTTCACTTCTAGGAACAGAATTTGGGTCATACACTTCACTTACACTGTCTTCTCTAGCAAAATCGAAATCAATCGTTACTTTTGCTACAACTTTATCTATACCACCTATGACAGGGGCTAAAACATTAACGATTTTTTGTTCATACTCTTTTTCAAACTCTTTCTTGTAGCGTATTTGGTTTTTAATTGTTTCAGATTCAAAAGCACCACCCTCTTCATCTCCTAGTGGAACTCCTTCTTGGTTAACGATTGAAACATCACTTGGCGCTAGATTTGTTACTGAAGAAGCAACAAGATTTTTAATTCCCGTAATTTGCTTTAAAGAAAGATGCATGTTTGGTCTAATATTTAGAACAATAGAAGCAGTTGCAGGAGTCTTTTTCTCTACAAAAACAGTCTCTTTTGGAATTGCAATATGAACATTGGCATCACTTATTGGCATCAACCCTTCGATAGTTCTAGCCAACTCTCCCTCTAATGCTCGAAGATATTTTATCTGCTGTTCAAAATCCGTAGCACCAAACTCATTTTTATCAAAAATCTCAAAACCAACTTTACTATCTTTTGGGATGCCTAAAGCAGCTATTGCTATTCGTTGTTTGTAAACAGTATCAGAAGGAACAGCTATGGTTCCTTCGCTCAAAATCTTATAAGGAACTCCATCTTTTTCGAGCTGTTGAATGATAAGAGCAGAATCACTTGCATTAGTTCTCTCAAATAAGATGCTATAACCACTTCCAACCATGGAATCTCTTGCCTGGAAAAATAGCAAAAAAACTATAAATCCAACAACAACAAGAATGGATACGGCTGCAACTATTCTCTGCTTTAAAGAAAAATTTTGAAAGAGAACTGAAATCTGGTCTAAAAGTGTTCTAAACTCCATCTAAGCCCTTAAATCGTCTTATATATATCGAAAAATCTGTCGTTTTGTTCTGGTGTGCCTATCGTAATCCTAAGAGAATTCATACCATAAGCCCCTAAGTCTCTGACTATTATACCTTTTTTCAAAAGTTTTTGTGCAATTGAAGATGAACTTTGAGATGCATCATATTTGAGTGTTATAAAATTAGTATAACTCTCAATAAAATCAAAACCATTTTCAGCTGTAAAAGTTTCATAGCGTTTCATCTGTGAAAAATTTTCTGCAACTGATTTTTGAACAAATTCTTGATCTTTTAGTGCAACGATAGCCGCTTTCAAAGAGAGAGTTGTAATGTTAAAAGGTGAACGTAACTTATGCAACGCTGTTATCATCTCTTCATTTCCAATCCCATATCCACATCTCATACCACCAAGTCCATAAGCTTTTGAAAATGTACCTAGATAAAGAACATTATCAAATTTTTCTATCAACTCTTTTGGATCTATCTTTTTTGCTTCATCCTTATAACTTGCATACTCTTGATAAGCACCATCTACTACTACTAAAGTCTCTTTGTCTATTTGTTCCAAAAATGAATAAACATCTTTCGTATCTAAACACTCTCCAAGTGGATTATTTGGTAAACATAAGAAGATAACACGGATATCTTTATTTTCTTTATACATTTGTAAGAGTTCTTCTAAGTTATGTGTATGAGAAGGTGTTTTAAGTATCTTTGTTCCTGTTTGTCTACCATAAATCTCATACATAGCAAAAGTTGTTCTTGCCATTAAAATAGCATTATTTTGATTTGCCTTTGCATGTAAGGCAAAAGAGATAATCTGGTCACTACCTGCACCTATAATGACATTCTTACTTGAAATATCAAACTTATCTGCCAGCCCTTCTTTGAGTTCATACATACTATCATCAGGGTATAAGTTCATTTTTGAAGCTTCATTTTTTACAGCTTCTATAACTAAAGGACTACACCCCCTTGGGTTTTCATTACTTGCCAATTTGATAATATCTTTAGCATCAACGCCATATTCTCTTACAACAAGTTCTATCGGCTTTCCAGCTTCATAAATCTTTAAATTATCCAACACTTCATTATACTGCATTTATTCTCCTGCACTTAAATAGCTTCCTAGCCATTTGATTTCATTTATCCCGCGATTTTTTTCTAAAACCCTTTGCACGTTCTCATCATCAATATGTCCTTCAAAATCAAGATAAAAAACAGCTTGAAATCCTTTATCTTTTACTGGTCTTGACTCTATCTTTGTAATGTTGACACTTTCATCTTGAAAACTTTGCAAAAACCTTACCAATGAACCTGGTTTATCTTCTGTTTTTGCAAGAATAGAAGTCTTGTTTTTAACACCTGGTTTGTTTTTGAAGTTGCTTAAAATAAGAAATCTTGTTTTATTTGCTAAATTATCTTCAATTTTTTCAAACAAAATAGGAAGATTATAAAGTTTTGCTGCAATATGAGAACAGATAGAAGCAGCTTCAGGATCATTAGCAGCTTTTTTTGCTGAAGCTGCTGTTGATTTCGTTGGGATAAATTCTATATCCATAAGCATATGTTCTTCTAAAAATTTTCTACACTGGTTATAGCCTTGAGGATGTGAATATATCCTTTTGATATCTTTAAGATTTTCACATAGCGTTGCAAAAGAGTGGTGAATATCCATATAAATCTCTGCTACAATCAAAGAAGAAAATTTTCCCAAACAATCTAAGGTTATACCCACTGCTCCTTCTGTATTGTTCTCGATAGGAACAACTCCATACTTTGCTTCTTCATTATCTAAAACATGGAAAACAGCTTCTACACAACTAAGTGGGATATAGTTTCCCATTGCACCAAAACGACTCTCAGCAACTTGATGAGTGTAACTTCCCTCTGGCCCTAAGAAGGCTATTTTTTCTGGCATTTCCAAGTTTCTACTCACTGCAAATACCTCAAGATATATAGCATCAATCGCCGAATGGTTCAACATCCCTTTGTTAAGTTTTTTTAGTCTATCAAGAATTTCTTTTTCTCTCTCAGGTCGATATATAGCCGTTCCGCTTGTTTGTTTAATAATACCAATTTCATTAACATAGTGCATTCTTTCGTTTAAGAGTTCTAAAATTTTATTGTCAACATTATCTATCTTATCTCTTAACTTTGATAATTCGTCCATCTAAACCTCTATTTCTGCAATATTGCTTACTATCTTATCCAAAGAATCTTTTACATGTAAAACTTCATTCTCATTTTTACACTTGCCACTTAAAACCAACACTGTTTTTGCACCTAGTGTCTTGATTCCACATAAATCTCCTGTTGCATCATCACTGATCATAGTCACATCTGCAAAACAAAGACCTTTTTGTTGTTCATTTAACAATCTTAAAGCCTCTTGATAAAAAGCTTCACTTGGTTTTCCTATAACAAAAAAATCCTTTCCTGTGGCAAAATGAAGCATTTGTAAAATCGCTCCAACTCCAGGATATCTTTTTCCATTTTTTGCATACAAACTCGTAGCATGCATCCCAACAATCTTAGCTCCGTCAAAAACTTTTTCTATCATCAAAGCATAATCATCAGAATTAAACTCCATGCTACTTGCTATCAAGATAGCATCAGGATTTTGTGAGTGTACATACTCTAAAGTATCTAATACTTTTAAAAATTCTGTTGGGCCAAAGCCATAAATACTCTTTACATGTAAAGAATTTTTTAAAACCATAAAAGGGTCAAGATAGTTCTGTTTTGGTATACAAAAACCCAAATCTAACAAAAACTGATAAAAATCATCGCTCTTTTGCTTTGTGTTATTTGTAACAACTACATAAGGAGTCTTTTTTTCATTAAGCTTATCTATAAACTCAATCGCACCTTTGATAGGTTTTTTCTCTTTGTCATCAATAAGAGTACCTTGGACATCTATAAAGTAACTCAAAGATAAGGTACCTCTTTAGCTATCATATCCTCAAAAGTTTCTCTTGCTCGAATAACTCTGCTTTTACCATTTTGCAAAGCTACTTCTGCAGCTCTTCCTCTTGTGTTATAGTTACTGCTCATCGTAAAACCGTATGCACCAGCACTTTTTATAACTAATAAATCATTATGTTTTGTTTGAGGAAGTTCAATATTTTTCGCAAAGAAATCACCACTTTCACAAATCGGACCTACAATATCTGCTTTACTTATCTGCTCATTATTGCTTCCAACAAGTTCAATCTCATGATAAGCGCTATACAAAGTTGGTCTGATTAAATCATTCATAGCACCATCAACGATAACAAATCTTTTATCTTCATTTCTTTTTTCATACAAAACTTTTGTCAAGAAGTATCCGCTATTTCCAACCAAAAATCTCCCTGGTTCACATGTAACAGTAACATCTAAACCACTTAAATTCTCAAATATTGCTTGTACGTAATCGTATGGCTGTATAGTAGATTCATCTTTATAGCGTATCCCTATACCCCCTCCGATATCAAAAAATTTAATCTCAATATCAAGAGACTTCAGATTTCTTACCAAATCTGCTAAAACTTTAGAAGCTTCTTTAAAAGGATTTATATCTGTGATTTGAGAACCTATATGAAAATGCGTTCCAACAGGGTCAAGATATGCTGATTTTTTTGCATAAATGTACATTCTTTTTGCGCTATCTAAGTCAACACCAAATTTGTTTTCGTGTAGTCCTGTTGAGATATAAGGATGCGTTTTTGGATCTATATTTGGATTGACACGTATACTGATTCTAGCAATTTTGTTCAACTCTTTTGCTATCATCTCAACTCTATGCATCTCCTCTTCACTCTCAAGATTTATCATCAAGATGTCTTCTTTTAGTGCTTCTTGAATCTCCTCATCTCTTTTTCCAACTCCAGAGAAGATAATCTTATACTTTGCAACACCCGCATACAATGCTCTTTTAACTTCACCAATAGAAACACAATCACACCCAGCACCAAGATTTGCAACATGCTTTAAAACCGAAAGATTTGAATTTGCTTTAGCAGCATAGCAGATAAGAGATTTACGAGCTTTAAAAGCCTCTTTCAAAGAGTTAAATTGTTTTTCAATATAATCAAAATCATACACATATAAAGGAGTTCCATACTCCTTTGCCAAGCTCTTAAAATCCATCTTCACCTTTCTAAAATAAAAATTATCACCTAAAAATTCTAAAATAGATTTATTTTATCTAAAATTTTAGAAAAGAATGTTTAAAGAGTCAAAAAGTTCTCTCATTACCTTTTAAGAGCTATAATGTCTTTATCTTCTTTTATACGATCTAATTGACTATTTGTTTTATCTATACTTGCACCAGCGTCATGATAATCAAGTGCCATTTTTAAATCATTTCTACTTGTAGCACTATTTAGAGCTTCCTGTCTTGATATCTTACCCGTTGCATAAAGTTCTAGCAAAGCTTGATCAAAAGTTTGTGATTTGTAAACGTCTTTTCCTTCTCGTAAGGCATCAGGAATCTCACCATCACGTCCTTCTAAGATAAGGTTTTCGATTCTCGCATTTTTTACAAGAATTTCAACTGCTGCCATCCTTTTCCCATCAATAGTTCGAACAAGTCTTTGCGAGACAACCCCTTGTAAAACAGAAGCTAGAGACATTTTTATACGATTTTGTTCAGTTCCTGGAAACATCCCAATAATCCTTCCTATGGTCTCTTTTGCATCAACAGTATGGAGTGTTGATAAAACCAAATGCCCAGTTTCAGCAGCATGCATAGCAGTTTCTATCGTTTCTAAATCCCTCATCTCCCCAACAAGTATAACATCTGGGTCTTCTCTCAGAGCTGCACGTAATGAATCTGCAAAACTGATAGCATCTTGTCCTATGGCTCTTTGATTAACAATGCTTTGAGCATCTTTATAAACAAACTCTACTGGATCTTCAATAGTAATAATATGCTTTTTTTGAGTCAAATTAATCTGATTAATGATGGAAGCTAGAGTTGTTGTTTTACCACTCCCTGTTGGTCCAGTAACTAGCACTAATCCTCTTGGAACATTACAAAAATTATTTAATACCGCTGGTAATTTCAAAGATTCTATTGTAGGCATAGTCATAGGTATCGTTCTAAAAACACCTGAAACACCATCTACTTGAAAAAATAAATTAACACGAAAACGATAGTTTTCATTGAGTTTGAAAGTAAAGTCAACATTTTTCTTTTCAACTAACTCACCAAATCTTGAACGAAGAAGTTCTTTTGCTAAGGTTATCCCATCATTATGAGAAAGAACTTCTTTAGATAAAGAGACAATTTCTCCATTTATCCGTCCTCTTATATTTAGTCCGCTTTTGATGTGTAAATCACTTCCATTGTGTTCTACTAGTTTGCTTAGATAAAATTTTAGCTTTTTCGTTAACTCAAAGGTGAGTTCATCAACATTTACTTCCTTACTCATAACAAACTCCTTTATAGTTCGTTTAATATCTCTTTAAATGCTTCTTTAAATGCATCTAATCCTTCATTCATCAATTCGTTATAGACTTTTTCCATCTGTATATCGTTTTTTTCTAAGAGTTCAAAAAATTCCTCATGCTCTTTTGTAAGAGTCTTTTCCTCCATCTCTTTTGATTGGATAAAAGCTTTTATAGTTGCTAAAGGAGCCGTATTGATAGAGTTCTTAAATAAAAGCTCTTTTATATAATAATCAGCTTCTAAATCTGCTCTTTTTACTCCTGTACTTGCAAAAAGTGTTCTTACATTTGTTAGATTATAACTTTCAATTAAGTCATAAATCTTCATAGCATTATAAATTCCCACTTTAGACTCTGGAAGATTTAGCTCTTTTAAAAGTTTATCTAATTTTGAATCAAACCTACTAACAAAAACACTCACAACTCCTTGTGGAATCTTTTTGCCTTCATAATTATCTTTAAATCTTATAGTTGCTCTTTGAAATGCTTCTACTACATTTTGTGCTTGCTTTGGCGAAAAGATAAGCGTAGCATTGACATTAATCCCTTCACTCATTAACTCTTCCATTGCAGCATAACCTGCATCAGTTGCTGGAACTTTAATCATAACATTCTCTTTGCCTATCAAAGAGTAGAGCCTTCTACCCTCTTCAATCGTTCCTTTTGCATCATCACATAAAAACGGGTCAACTTCGATGGAAATAAATCCATCTTTTCCTTGTTTATAGAGATTTTCTAATTTTTGTGCTGCTAATGAAATATCTTGAATAGCCAATGCTTCATAAACCTCTTTTGCACTTTTTTGTGCTAATCTTTCTTTGTCTTTTTGATAAGCAACTGAACCTAAAAAAGCCGCTTTAAAAATCGCTGGATTTGAAGTTGCAGCATTTACTACATTGTTTTTAATCAATTCTTCAAACTCATTTTCTAAAAAACTTCTCTCAACAAAATCACACCAGAGAGAAAAATTTATCTCTTCATTACACATATATTTCCCTTATTATAAAAATTCTATTAGTTTACGCATATCTTTAACATCGATAATCGCATTGGCTTCTTTTTTTAAAATCTCTTTTGCACAAAATGCAACTTTTAAGTCTGCATGAACAAACATTGATCTATCATTAGCACCATCACCAACAGCAATAGTATCTTTTTTTGAAACCCCTAAAAGAGACTGTAATCTTTGCATCATATCTCCCTTAGAAAAATCAAACATCATATCTCCACCAACTAAGCCTGTAAGTTTATTTTCTTTTACATGTAAAACATTTGAGAAGTCTGCATCATAGCCTAAGATATCCTTAGCATACGATGTTGCTGTTCTAAAGCCTCCACTAAAAACGACGACTTTATATCCTCTTTTTTTCAATTCACTAATGGTCTCTTTTGCACCTGGCATATAAGGTAGAGAGTGACAAATCTCTTTTACTTTTTTTTCTTCTAAGCCTTTGAGTAAACCAACTCTTGTTGTTAAACTCTCAAAGAAATCAAGTTCACCTTGCATCGCTTTTTCTGTAATTGATGAAACTTTTTCTTCTAAACCTAAAGATGCCGCTAAGAAATCAATCGTTTCTCCATCCATCAATGTAGAATCAAAGTCAAATACACATAACTTCATCTATTGTCCTAATTTTTTTGGGTAATAATACTAAAATTCGTTTAAGATTTGGATTAAGAGGGGGAAGAGTTAGTGCAAACGCTTCTATACGCTATGAGCACCAACTCTTTGTTGGGATATTTAAAAATCTCTTTTTAAAAGAGCTTCTACCTTTAAGATGGTAAGCATACTATCTTCTCGTTTACCTATACCATAAATCATCCCTTTATCTTGGTGGATAGTCTCAGGCGGAGGGTCAATACGACTTTGCTTAATTCCAATGGCCTCTGTTAGTCTATCTATAACAAAGCCTGCCGTATTTTCTCTTCCTTTCATAACGATATATCTAGTATCTTCACTATTGCTTACAGGAGGAAGATTAAACTTTCTTCTAAGATCAATAAGAGGAATAACATTTCCTCTTAGATTAAAAACTCCTAAAACATACTCTGGTACACTAGGAACTCTCGTAAATTCTATCGGCTTTATGATCTCTTGAATACTTAAAATTGGTACAGCATACTCTTCATTTCCTATGATAAATCCAACGAGCTGAACGATATCATCCTCATTTTTACGAGGCTCTTCTATCTGTTTTTGCTGTTTTTGGATGATCTGATTTAATTTGTTACTACCGCTACTCATCATATCACTCCGCTAATAGTTTTATATTTTTACGTACCACACTCTCTAGGTACTCTGGCGAATAAGGTTTAGTAATATACTCTGTCATTCCAGATTCTACACCTCTTAATCTATCAGATTTTGAAGTCCTAGAAGTAACTGCTATAAGTGGAAGGTTCTTATATTTTGAGTATTTTCTAATTTCACTAGCCAAGGTGTAACCATCCATCCTAGGCATCTCTATGTCAATCAATATCGCATCAAAATCATATTCGCCTGATTTTATCATATTGAGTGCTTCTTGTCCATTTGAAGCTTCCGTAGTGCTTACGCCTATTGGTTCCATAGATTTTTTCATAATGTTTCTATCCATCTTAGAATCATCTACGATAAGAACATTATAATCACTTGGTTTGTTTTTTGCCTTCACTTCACTCTCAGCCGCAGAACGTATGTCTACATTGATATTTTTAGCTAATTCCATCAATGCTGCAACATCTACGATAAGAGTTACTCTACCATCTCCTCTGATTGTAGCACCTGCGACTCCATCTATACCTTGGAGATAGTCTCCCATAGATTTGATAACAATCTCTTCTTGACCAACCAAAGTATCTACAATGACACCTAATTTTGATTCTGCAAGCCCTATGACAACCACATAAGCATGTTCTCCCGTCTCATAGACTTGCTTTACGCCAAAGATATCTGAAAGCCTTACAAGAGATAAAACCTCATCTCTTAACCTTAAAACATTTTTACCTTCTATCGTATAGATATCATCAAGAGAGATTCTTACTGTCTCTAAAACTGAAGCTAGAGGGATAGCATAAAACTCTTCTTGCGCACCAACTAAAAGTGCTTGAATGATAGCTAAAGTTAAAGGTATTTTCATCTTGATGATTGTACCTCTACCAATCTCACTATCTATATCTATGATACCGTTTAACTTTTCAATATTTGTTTTTACAACATCCATACCAACACCACGACCAGAGACATTGGTAACTTTTGCCGCCATTGAAAAAGCTGGTCTAAAGATAAGATTAAAAGCCTCTTTATCACTCATCAAGTCAGCTTCTCTCTCGGTAATCATTCCTCTCTCGATAGCTTTTGAACGTAATAAATCAGCATCCAATCCTTTACCATCATCCGTTATCTCTATAACGATGTGATTTCCTTCGTTGTACGCTTTTAACTCAATGAGACCTGTCTTATTTTTACCCTTAGCTTCTCTTTCTTCTATACTCTCAACCCCATGGTCACAAGAGTTTCTGATGATATGCACTAACGGATCACCTATCTCTTCAACGATAGATTTATCAAGTTCTGTCTCTTCTCCAGAAATCTCAAGTTCAATGTTTTTGCCAAGTTCTCTCGATAAATCCCTTACCATTCTAGGGAATTTATTGAAAACTTTAGCGATAGGGAGCATTCTAGTTTTCATAACAGCAATTTGAAGGTCTGTTGTAACTAATGAGATGGCAGAAACAACTTGATTTAACTCTTCTAAGAATTTTTCACCTTCATATCTCTCTTCAACATCATCATAGATTTTAAGAAGTCTATTTTTACCTAAAACCAACTCACCTATCAAGTTCATCAAATGGTCAAGTCGTTTTACTTCAACTCTAATCGTCTGCTCTAAAGAACTTGCATTTTGCTGTTTTTTTGCAGGTGAAGAAGATTTGTCTTCTGAAGAATCCTCAGAAACACTTCTTGCAGCTCTTTTAACAGGTTCTGCTTTTGGTTCTGGTTTTGGCTCTTTTTTAACAGGGCTTGCACTAGGGGCACTCGCACCTTGTTTTTTAATCTTCTCTTCTTTTTTCTGCTTTAAAAGTCTTTCAATCTCAGCTTCAACTTCATCATCACTTAAATTTGAATAATCTTCATCTTCAACAGCTGGACTCTCTTGAGCTGGTTCTGGTATCTCCGCTTGTACTTCAACTTTTTCTTCCGTGACTGTTGCAATCTCGTCACCGTTT
>DLUF01000048.1 GCA_002742765.1 Sulfurospirillum sp. UBA12182
CTTTTATCAAAATGACTCTTTTGTTTTTTTGGTAAAATTCTAGCAGAAAATTTTATATTTTTAAGATTATTTTTAGCGATTTTTCTTTTTTTTTAGATTATAATTTAGTGTGAAAGATAAAATAAACAAACTCTTTATGATGCTGTTGTTTTATCTTGCTAGCAAAAAATTTTTGAGAGTGAGATGAAATCTGTTATTTACGAATTACGGGCAAATGACGTTAAGGAAGAGGATATTGAGTTGATTATCTCAAGAGTTAAAAACAGACTCTCTGAGAGAAATCTGGATATTGAATTACAAAAGCTAGGTTATCCAAAGATTTTTACTGTTGATTATGATGACCTTGATGAGTTTGATGATTATGACTCTGATGACTTTGAGTATATGAAAAAACCAAAGAACTACGATTTAGATTAGAAAGAGGGGAATCCCCTCTTTAAACATTAACCAAATTTTCCTGTTATATATTGCTCTGTTTTTTCCTCTTTAGGATTAACAAATATCTTCTCAGTATCATCATATTCAATCAAATCTCCAAGATGGAAAAACGCTGTCATATCCGCTACACGAG
This sequence comes from Sulfurospirillum sp. UBA12182, assembly GCA_002742765.1. Lineage (GTDB taxonomy): Bacteria > Campylobacterota > Campylobacteria > Campylobacterales > Sulfurospirillaceae > UBA6810. Next base: position 572 of record DLUF01000048.1, read on the forward strand.
CAGCTTGCTGCATGTTGTGAGTTACTACGATGATGGTAAATTTCTCTTTTAGCTTGACCATAAGGTTTTCTATCGTTTGTGTTGAGAGTGGGTCAAGTGCTGAAGTTGGCTCATCCATGAGGATAACATCTGGTTTAACTGCTATCGTTCTTGCGATACAAAGTCTTTGTTGCTGTCCACCAGAGAGTGCAGTTCCTGGTGCATGAAGTTTGTCTTTTACCTCTTCCCAAAGACCAGCATCTTTCAGTGAGTTTTCTACTAAAGCATCACATTCGCTTCCCTTTTTTACCATGTCATGCATAAGTGGAGCGTAAGCTATGTTGTCATAGATACTTTTTGGGAAAGGATTTGGTTGTTGGAAAACCATCCCAACCTTACGTCTTACAGCAACTTCATCAACATCTTTACCATAGATATCATGCCCATCTAAGGTTACTTTTCCCTCTATTTTAACGCTGTCTATGAGGTCATTCATACGATTTAAACATCTAAGATATGTTGATTTTCCACAGCCAGAAGGTCCTATGAAAGCCGTTATCTTGTTTGCAAAAATCTCTAAGCTTATACCTTTAAGAGCTTGTTTATCTCCATACCAAAGTTTGAGATTGTCTGATTTTACTTTTATTGTTTCATTTGTCATTGTTATTCCTACCAAGTTCTTGAATATTTTTTTCTAAGATAAATCGCTATTGCGTTTAAAGAGAGCATGATGGCTAAAAGTACCAAAATCCCCGCTGCTGTACGCTCTATATAAGCACGTTCAGGCATACCTGCCCAAGTAAAAATCTGTGCTGGCATAACAGTTGAAGCATCCATAAGTGAAACACTCGCATCTGGGATAAAAGCAATCATCCCTACCATGATAAGTGGAGCAGTCTCTCCCATCGCTTGTGCTAAAGAGATGATAGACCCAGTCAAGATACCAGGCATCGCTAGTGGAAGTACATGGTCTCTTACTATCTGCCACTTTGTAAGTCCTAGCGCAAAGCCTGCTTGACGAATCGAATCTGGAACTGCTTTAAGAGCTGCTTTTGAACTCACGATGATAACAGGCAAGCTCATGAGTGCTAGTGTCATACCTCCAACAAGGGCTGAACTTCTTGGAACTCCAAAAAAGTTGATAAAAATCGCAAGCCCTAGCAAACCAAATAGGATGGAAGGGATAGCTGCTAGGTTGTTGATATTTATCTCTATAAATTGTGTTACTCTGTTTTCTGGAGCAAACTCTTCTAAGTAAATAGCAGTCATAACACCAATAGGTACAGCGATAACCATAGTCACTAGCATAGTAAGTACAGTTCCTATCATAGAAGAGAGAAAACCTGAATACTCTGGTATCTTTGAATCACCTTTTGAAAAGAAGATGTTGTTAAATCTTTTTTCAACTTTTCCCTCAGCCCTCAAAGCTTCTATAAGCTCGATTTGTGCTGGTTGGAGTGTGTGATACTTTCCTTTTACATACTGGTCAACATTTGAGTTTGCAAGAGTCCATCTCTCCTCATTTGTATCCATCCATGTTGGATTTTCTTTGATAAGGTTTGGTAAATCTCTAAGCCAAGCACGACTCACGATACGACCATATTTTTTCCTATCAATTGCTAGATGAGAAAACTCTTGTGTCTCTTTGTTGATGTTTACAGGTACTTTGACATAAGTTTGTATAAAAGCACTATGACCTTTTGTAATCATGTCACTCAAAAAGAAAAACAAGAAAACAACAGAAGAGATAAGAGCTATAAAAGCTATAATCTTAAATCTATTTGCTTTTTTATTTCTTTTTTCAAGCTGTGGTATATAAAAATAATTATCCATTTTACTGTCCCCTTTTTATTGAGCAAAGCCCAAGAAAAATTCCTCGCGACTGAAGCACGAGATGAATCTCTGTATATTTCATTTGGTTTTCCTTTTCATTAACAGTACCTATAAATTTGAAACTTTATATTTTTTGTGAAACTTACGAATCACATATGAGGAAAATATGTTTATAACAAGCGTTACAAGAAACAAAACAAGTCCTAATGCAAAAGCAGAAAGAGTTTCAGGTGAATTAAACGCTTGGTCTCCTGTCATCGCATCAACTATTCTTACAGTTACTGTTGTCATAGTATCTAAAGGATTGAGTGTTAGATTTGCTTGAAGCCCCGCTGCCATAACCACAATCATCGTCTCTCCAAGAGCACGAGAAACTCCAAGAAGTGAAGCCGCGATGATCCCTGGAAGTGCTGATGGTAAAACAACAAATTTGATAGTTTCGGCTTTGTTCATTCCAAGAGCAAGTGAGCCATGTCTTACATGTTGTGGTACTGAACTTATAACATCATCACTCAGTGAAGAGATAATAGGAATAATCATAATCCCCATAACAATTCCTGGAGCTAAAGCATTTTGAAAAGAAACTTCAAATCCAAACTGCTCAAAGAAAGCTACTATGGCAGGTGCTATCGTGATAGCAGCAAAGAAACCGTATACAACAGTAGGAATCCCTGCTAAAATCTCAAGAAGGGGTTTAATGAGATTTCTTGTTTTATTGCTTGCATATTCACTCATATAAATCGCTGATAACAAACCGATAGGTATAGCTATCGCCATAGCTATAATAGTGATGTAAAATGTTCCAGCAAAAAGTGGGAATGCTCCAAATTTATCTGCTTCAGGAAACCACTGTGTTCCAAAGATAAAGTGGAAGAAATTCTCAATTTGAAAGAAGTGAAGTGCTTCAAAAAGTATAGAAAATAGTATTCCAAAAGTTGTTAAAACAGAGATAAAAGATGCAAAGATTAGAAGATATTTTATACTGTTTTCAAGTACATTTCTTGCACGAAGCTCTGGTTTGACCATATTTTGAAAAAGATATAAGCTTAAAGCCATCAAAGCTATACTAGCTCCAACAAGAGCTGGGGCTGGCAAAAGTGTGATGTGAAAAAGCGATATAAAAGAGACGACACTGACCAGTAAGATTGCAGGTAATCCTGTATAGACTGCAACAAACCAACCGTATTGATCAGCTTGAGAATGCATTGCGATACCATTTTCTCTAATTTTTGTTGATTTTTTGCGACCAAGGATATAGCCTATGTACATCATCGGTATCAGTACTAAAAAGAATATTAAGAAAAGTGTTTGATTGCTCACGTGAACCCTTATGATAAGAGAGAGGATTTTCCTCTCTCCTTTTTTGTAGTTATTTGATTACTTTTTTAGCTTTAACCATATCAAGTGTTAAAGGAGTTAAGCTTGTTACGCTTGTTTGTACTTGTTTTCTTAAATCACTAGCCATAGGGATAAGACCGATAGTTTTAAGAACACCTTTTTCGCTAATCATTGCATCGCTCATGAACATATCTATATAAGCTTTGATAGCTTTTACTTCGTTCATATGAGATTTTTTAACATAGAAGAAAAGACTTCTTGAAACTGGGTAAGATGCATCAGCAATAGTTTCAGGTGTTGGAAGTTTACCATCGATTTTAGCAGCTGCAACTTTGTCAGCATTTTCTGCTAAAAAGCTATAACCAAAGATACCGATTGCATTTTTGTTTTTTTCTAATTTTTGAACGATTAAGTTGTCATTTTCACCTGATGGAACATATACACCATCTTGTCTAATTTCTGTGAATTTTTTCTTACCATAACCTTCTATACTCTTAGTTGAAGCATGTTCCATAACAAGCTCTTCAAAAGCATCTCTAGTACCAGAACTTGTTGGTGGTCCGTAAATTATGATTTCTCTATTTGGTAGGCTTGCATCGATGTCGCTCCATTTTTTGTAAGGATTGTCTACAAGTTGTCCATTTACTGGAACTTTGGCAGCAACAGCTAACATGATTTGATCTCTACTTAAAGCAAGGTCACCGTTTTCTTTAGATTGTGCAAAAGCGATTCCATCATATCCTATCATAGCGCCAACGATATCTTTTACGCCATTTTCTTGACAAAGTTTCCACTCTTTTTCTTTCATAGGACGTGAAGCGTTTGTGATATCTGGTGTATCCATACCAGCACCAGCACAGAAAAGTTTGAAACCACCACCTGAACCAGTTGATTCAACTACTGGAGTTGGGAAAGATGTTGTAGCACCTAACTCTTCAGCAACATAGCTTGAAAAAGGGTAAACTGTTGAAGAACCAACAATTTTGATTTGATCACGTGCACTTGAAACAGTGATAACAGTAGCGATTGCAGCAGTAGCAACTACGGCTTTTTTTAACATATTCATTTTTGCTCCTAAATTTGAATGTTGAGAGAATTTTATCTATGAATTATTACAATTTGGAAACACTTTAGAGTGCAAACTTATTTAAGTCTTCTATCAGTGTATCTGAAGCTGTATCTATCTTATTTGCCGCTTCTCTTACCATTTTACTGGTTTCTCTGTTGCTTGAAGACATCTCTATGGTGCTTTGCATCATCTCTATCAGTTCTTTTGTGAGTTTTGAGACATGCGTGTTGATGTCCATTACCTCAGATGAGACTTGCTCAGAATCACTTATCTTTTCTTGTGTATTTTTAGCAAAAGAGATAAGCCCATTTGCCATGTTTGTTACTTCATTCATATCCAAAGAGATTTTTTCTATGAAGTCATTGTTTTGATGGATTCCTTGACTGATAACGTTGAGTGTGACATCTATCTCTTGTAAGCTATGGTGTGTTCTCTCCGCTAGTTTTCGCACTTCATCAGCAACGACTGCAAATCCACGTCCATGTTCTCCTGCGCGTGCAGCTTCTATGGCTGCATTGAGTGCTAGTAGATTTGTTTGATCAGCGATGTCAGCGATGATGGAGAGAACCTCTTTTGTTTGAGTGGTTTGGGTTGTGAGCTGATTCATTTTTTGAGAAATCTCATTTTGCTTTTGGTTACTTTCATTGATAGTGTCTATAACTTTTTGTAGTTCAAAAGTGAATTTGTTCATCGCTTTGTTGTTCTCTTTAAGATCGCTATTTGTACTCTTCGCCATCTGTTCTGCGTTATCTAAGTTTTCTACTACATCATTGATGAGAAGATTGATTTTTTCTATATTTTTCTTTTGTGATTTGATAGTAGCTGCTAAGTTTATAGAAGCTTCTTTGAGAGTATCACTTGTTTGTACATTCTCTTTTGCAACGCTAGAAGCTTGTGTAATAGCTTGGTAGACTTTTGTAAAAACATTACTGAGAGCTTTTGAGATAAAATTGACTTCATCTTGGGAATGTTCTTCAAAAGAGATGTGGTTGTTTAGGTGGATTTGCTGCTCTTGGATGATATTTTCTAGGTAATTGATGATTTTTTTCATTTTTAAGGAGAGATTTTTAACTAAAAGGATGATGGCAATTATCATCAAAACTAGCAAACACAAAGAAGCAAGAACACTGATAAAAACATCTCGTGCATTTTGTATCGTTTTTTCTCTTATCTTATCTGCTCTTTCGATGGATAGTCTGTTTTTATTAAGAGAGTTGTTTATACTTTGTATCTCTTTGTTAATCTCATCTACAACAGTTCCAAACTTCTTATTTGCTTCTAGTGAGCGGTCTATGAGAGAGCTTGTTATATTTTTTACTGTTGTGTGGATGTCATTTGCCGAAAATTCATCTTTATTTTCAAAAAAGATTTTCGCTTGAATTTCTAGCTGTTTTGCCATAGAGACGATATGAGTGTTTTTTGCTGTTTCACTCTCTTTAGCCCACTTTTGTAGGTCATTTGCGATTCTCTCTATTTTTCTATGTTCTCTTGGTTTAAAGTTAAGAAGGCTGATAGTCTCATCAAGTTTCCTTAGTGCTGAGAGGTCTTTGTAAAACTGAGTTATCTCAGCACTTTCTGTTTGTAGTTCCTCAAACTTTTTTAATGATAGTTGATTTGTCTGTGTGATAAATTCGATATCTTTTTTAAGTGTTTGAGAGTTTTGAACCTCACTTTCTTGGTATGTTAAGATATTTTTTTGATAGATAAAAAATGAGGCGCAAAGTGCTATAAAACTGAGGCTTATAAGGGTTGTAATCAGAGTAAATTTTTTTACGATAGATAGTTTGTTAAAAAAGTTCATTTCATTTCCTAATGCAATATTTTGCAAATATTAGTAAAAAAAAATTACCAAAAGGAAACAAAAAAAAGTATCTTTTACTTCTTTAGCGTTTCATAAAGCTCTTTGAGGTATCTTTGAAGTGTTTGATTGTTATGTTTGAGCGCTCCTTTTTCAAGGATGGAAGCTTTATAGAGTATCTCCTCTTTAACCTCTTTTTCGTAAGGGCTAAGGAGGTGTTTTTTTAGAGCTTTGATACGAAATATATCTATAAAACTGGTTGTAAAAGAGAGTTGATTTTCATGACCTGCGTACTTGTTCACGAGTTTTAAATCAAGGTACTTGATAGGATAAAGTTTGAGTATGCGAAGCCACAAATCATAATCCTCACAAGCTACTAAATCCTCATCGAAAAGTCCGACTTTCTCAAAGAGCGATTTATGAGAAAGAAAACTAGAAGCACCTATCTTGCAGAGTCTTAGAGAGTTTAAAAAAGTTGGTTCTTCTTTTTTTTGATGGTTTTTAGGGTTGATTATCTTCTCATCTCTTATCCACATCTCATCACAAAAGGAGGCTAGAAGAGTTGGGTTTTTTACATGTAAAGATTTTTGGTGTTTGATTTTATCTTTATCCCAAGTATCATCAGAGTCTAAAAAAGCTATCCATTCGTATTTTGCCTTTTTGATACCATGGTTTCTAGCACTTGAAACCCCGCTGTTTGGTTGGTATACATAAGTGATGTTTTCTTGGTTTTGAAGGTTTTTTGTTTTATCGGTTGAGCCATCATCCACGACGATAATCTCATCTACTTTTTCGCTTTGCTCCAAAACGCTCTTTATAGCTCTTTGAGCAAAGTCAAATCGGTTGTAAGTGGGGATGACAACGCTAATTTGCACTCTTGATACCAAGGACGATTTTTTGATTTTCGCTACACTCGATTTTTTGTTTTCTCCCAGCTTCATTTACATGTACATAAGTTATCGTTGCACTTGTTACATGTAAACAGCGTCTTGAACAGTTTTGTGTTCTCTCCGCAGTCACTTCAACCGCAACTTTCAAGGAGGTTTCGCCCACATGGATAATCTTTGCATAGCAACTAAGTGTATCTCCAACAAACACAGGTTCTTTAAACTCAATCGAATTTACAGCTACTGTTACAACATTTTCGATATATAAATCTCTTGTTGCCAATGCCCCTGCTATATCAATCTGTGACATAATCCAGCCCCCAAAGATATTTCCAGCTGGATTTGTATCTTTTGGCATAGCCACTATCTTGATACGAGGTTCTCCCATATTGTTCATGTGTTACCTTTGATGTAAAGATTTAGGAGTAATTATATCTTCTTTTTGTTTATGCGAGTTTAAAAGAAAAATCAGAACCAACTCCAAGTTCACTTTTTATCTCTAAGTTGGAGTTATGTAGGTTTAAGATATGTTTGACAAGAGCAAGTCCTAAGCCTATGGAATTATCCCATGAAAGGGTGTTGGAGCGGTAAAATTTGTTGGTTACTTTTTCAATCTCATCAGGAGCGATTCCAATGCCGGAATCTTTTACATGTAAAGAGCTATCTTTAATCTCAAGGATGATTTTGCCCTCTGAGTATTTGATCGCATTATCTAAAAGGTTGATGATAACCATCTCTATCATTGTTTTGTCGGCTTTAACATAGAACTCTTCACCTAAAAGCTCAAAAGTTCTCTCTTTGTATTTGTCTTGAAAATTGTTTAAGATATCTCCTGCGAGTTCAAAGAGGTTAAATCTTGTTAAAATAGGCGTAAAATCTCCATTTTCAAACTTTGTAGCAAGAGAGAGTCTATCTATCATATAAGATATTTTGTTAGAGTTTTTCACTATCTTTTCTAAAAATCTTTGGCGAATTTTTTCATTTGTATTTGGGTCATCAAGAAGTGTTTGGGCATAACCGATGATAGAAGCTATGGGGTTTTTAAACTCATGAGAAATAGCAGAGATGATATCACTTCTTTGTTTGCTTATGAGTCTGATTTTTGCGGTGTATTTTCTCTTTTGTTTTTCTCTTTTTTCTAATCTTGTAGAGAGTTTTTTAGTATGTGCTTCAATCTGTCTAAACTCATCGGAGAAAGTAGCATTGACAACAGCTTTATAGTTTTTGTTAGAGATTTCATCTAAGGTGTTGGTTACTTTTTCAATCTCAAGTCTAATCTTGTTGTTCAATTTATAGATGATAAAAAGTCCAAGAGAAATCGAGATGGCAAGGATAGAAAAAATTCTTAGCCACATCTTGAAAAACTGTTTATTTATCGATTCTAGTTTTGTTGAAAGTCTTAAAAATACTGGTTTTTTATGTAGCTCAAATTGAGCTGCCATATATAAAAAATCCACATCTAAAGTAGCGGAATGACGCAAAGAGTAGCCGATGGCATCTGCTCTGGCTTTTTTTATCTCTTTTCTATCGCTGTGATTTTCCATCGTTTGTGGATCATGGTCACTCTCTGCTAAAACAACTCCATCATCATCTATAAGGGTAAATCTGTTTTCAGTTTTTTCTTTGATTTGCTGGGCAAATTCTTGTAGATTTTGGACGTGAGGAAGTTGGATTTTTAAAAGCTCCATCTGTGTTGCGAGTGATTTTTCATACTGTTTTATACTCATCTCTTTGAGTGTATAGTAGCTTATAAAAGCGGTAAAAAAGATTGAGATAAAAAAGATTAAAGAGAAGTTTATACTAAAATGCTGATGTAGTTTCATTTGAGAGTATAACCAACACCCCAGATTGATTTGATGTACTCTTTGCTACCATCTGGGTCTATCTTTTTTTTGAGGCGATTGACTGCTACATTGACTGTTTTGTCTTGGAAAAATGTCTCATCTCTCCATACATGAGTCAGTAAAAATTCACGATTTAAAACAGAGTTTTTGTTTTCGATAAGAGTTTTGAGAAGTTCAAACTCTAGCTTTGTGAGTTCTATCTCTTTTTTTGCTATGTAGGTTTTACGGGATTTTGTATCCAAATAGATATCTCTATACTCGATGTTGTCAAGTTTTGAAGGATTGACTCTTGCTAAGATGGCTTTGATGCGCAAGATGAGTTCTTTCATGTTGAAAGGTTTGGTCATATAATCATCCCCACCTCTTTCAAAACCCTCTTCGATATCGCTATCTTTATCTTTTGCACTAACGAAGATAGTGGGGATATTAATCCCCTCATTTCTTAGGTTTTTGACAAACTCACTTCCCTCAACATTAGGAAGATTTCTATCGACTATCATGAGATCGATTTTCTCTTCAGTCAAAAGTTTTTTTACATTTTTTGTTGATAAAAAGCCGATTGTTTCAAAACCAGTTTTTTGTAAATTGTACTCTATGAGTTCAAGTAAATCTTCTTCGTCCTCAATGACAACGATAGTATACATGCTTGTCCTTAGCTAAACTGTCTAAGTTCTCCACCAACTCTTGCAAAAAGCATTAGCTTTGTGACGTTGACAGCTCTATCAGCCATACGCTCTAATTTTCTCATTGTACTCAATACTTCTATACACTCTGCTGAATTTTCTATATCTTTACACAAATCAGCCATGATGTTTTTCTCTAAAATTGAGTAAAGATCATCAGTTTTGCTCTCTTCAACACATGTTTTTCTAAAGAGGTCTTTTGCTTCTTCTTCATCTATAACGCTGAGAGATTCGATAGAGAAAGTTATCGCTTTAAAAGCACTTTTTGCCAAGTGATTTGAGTATTCTTGCAAATTCTCAAACTTAAGCTGGTTGTTAATGTGTGATTTCATACGTTTTGCAAAAGTTTTTAAGTTATCGTTGATTCTTACAAGTTCGCTTGTGATTTTCAAAAAAGAGACCAATTCTCTAAGTTCAACAGCTTCTGGTCCAAAAAGTGCCAAAATTCTTACGATTCTTTGGTCGATGTCATTTGCCTCTTTTTCAACGCTACTTAAGATGTCTCTACAATTCTCGAATTTCTCTATCTCTAGTGTATCCACACCGACTTCGCAAGCATCAACTGCTTGGATAATCTTTGCTCCAAGAGAATCAAGAGAGTTTTTAAGTTTGTCTAATTGTTCTTCATATCTTTCTAACATGAGGTTCCTTCGTAGATTGTGATTTGTGAAAATATACCATAGAAAAATTACTAATTGATAACAGATATGTAACTGTTTGGTTATTGAATTGTAATTTTTAGGTATTACAATAGCTTATAAAAAATAAGGAGAATGTATGGTTAATGTGGAACAAGCTATAATCTCAAAATATCCAAATTTACAAAAATACCCAAAAGTGCTTATAGACCCTTTTGTATATTTTGCCAAAAAACTGATGTATCAAGATGAGATTAACTCGTTTTTAGCAAAGTATGAATCCTTAGAAGGAATAGATTTTATAGAAGCTGTTTTGGAGTATTTTAATTTTACTTACTCAATCTCAAATAAAGCAAAGCTCAATATCCCTCCAAGAGGAAGGGTCGTCATCGTAGCAAATCACCCACTTGGTGCTTTAGATGCTTTGAGTTTAATCTCTTTGGTAAAGGAGATTAGAAGTGATGTAAAAGTGATGGCAAATGATATCTTGATGCAAATTCCACAACTCCAATCTCTCCTTATTCCTGTTGATAATATGTCCAATAAAGCTAAAAAAGAGCAGATAAAAAAGCTTTACAATGCTTTAGAAAATGATGAAGCAGTTATCATCTTTCCAAGTGGAGAAGTTTCAAGAGCTAGAGTGACAGGCATAAAAGATACAGGCTGGAAAAGAGGCTTTTTAAAGTTTGCACGAAACACAAACTCCCCTATCTTACCAGTATATATAGAGGCAAAAAATTCCTCATTTTTTTATACTCTCTCAGCGATTAACAAAAAAATCTCAGCTCTTTTTTTAGTAAGGGAGATGTTTTTACAACGCTCAAAAGGGGTTAATTTTAGGGTTGGGGAGCAGATACCTTTTAAAAATATCCAAAATCTCAAGTTAGATGACGAAGTTTTAGTAAATCTACTAAAAAAACATCTCTACAAGATAAGTAAAAATAAAAAAGGGATTTTTGAGACTCAAACTTGTATAGCTCACCCTGAAAACAGACAAAATATAAAAAAAGAGCTTAAAGAGTCTGTTTTGTTAGGAGAGACGAGTGATGGAAAAAACATCTATCTTTTTGAGTATAAAAAAAGCTCAAGCGTTATGAAAGAGATAGGCAGACTCCGAGAGTATACTTTTAGAAGAGTAGAAGAGGGTACAGGAACAAAAAGAGATACAGATGGCTTTGATAAGTACTATAAGCATATCGTTCTGTGGGATGATGAAGAGTTAGAGATAGTGGGAAGCTATCGTATCGGTGAAGCTAGTTTTATCAGTGAGTATTTTGATATCAAAGGGTTTTATTCGAACTCTTTATTTGAGTATGAAGAGGCGTTTAAACCATATCTGCAAAACTCCATAGAGTTAGGAAGAAGTTTTGTACAACCTCGTTACTGGGGTTCTCGTGCACTTGATTATCTGTGGCAAGGTATCGGGGCGTATTTGGCTAAAAACCCTCATATACGTTACATGTTTGGACCTGTGACTTTGAGTGATACTTATCCAAAACTTGCAAAAAATCTCATTATCACATTTTATCAACTCTATTTTCCCGCATGGGATAAGCTTGTAAAAGCAAAAGAGCCTTTTTTTATGAGTAGACTTGAGAAAAAAGAGGCTGAAGAGTTTTTTTCTAGGAATGATTATCTAGGGGATTTTAGAGTGCTTAAAGAACAGCTTTCTCATTTTAATCTAAGTGTTCCTACTCTTTATAAGCAGTACTCAGAACTTTGTGAAGAGGGTGGTATCTCTTTTGTGGATTTTAATGTTGATAAAGATTTTGCAAATTGTGTAGATAGTTTTATCATCGTTGACATACAAAAGATAAAAGAAGCAAAAAGAAAAAGATATATTAAGTAATCTAATATGTTTTCTTTTTTTGCTCCGTTTTAACAGAGTGTATCCAAAGCCAGTTTACAAGATAGTAGATACTAGGGGCTAGAGTGATGGCATAAAAGAGTGTTCCTACATAAAGAGGGATAAAAATCTGGGATAGATTTTTTTCAAACCACTCTAAACTAAGCTCAACATTTAAAGGCTCTAACCCCAAGAGAAAGACACCTGTTTCATACTCTATATAGTACATAAAAGGCATTGTTAAAGGGTTACTTAGCCAAACTGTTGAGAGTGCTAAAGGAACGTTGAATTTAAAAAATGGAATCATCGCTAAGACTAAAAGCATCTGAAAAGGCATAGGAATAAGTCCTATGAAAACACCGATAAAAAGTGCGGTTGATACGGATTTGCGGTTTGTAGAGAGGTATTCACGAGGGATGTTGTACTTGTCTATGAATTTATCGATTTTTGAATTTTGACGTGTTTGCTTTTTCTTAAAAACTTTTCTCACCATGTTTTTATTTTAGCCTATTGGATTTTGATGGCAAAAGTATAGCATACATAATTAAAAATTATATGCTAAAATTGGAGATGATTTTAAGAGGAGGTTTTTTTTGAAGATACTACTTTTAGAAGATGACCCCATCCTCTTAGATATCATCTCCCATCATCTCCAAGAGAGTGGTTTTGAGCTTTTACATGTAAGAGATGGTAAGAGTGCTTTAGAAGAGGCAAGTGTGCAACGCTTTGACCTTTTTATCTTTGATATAAATGTACCTAAGATGAGTGGTTTAGAGCTTATCAAGGCGTTGAGAGAAGATGGCAATACAACTCCTACAATCCTCATAACTGCATACCAAGATACAAAACATATGAAGAGTGGTTTTGAGAGTGGTTGTGATGATTATATAAAAAAACCTTTTGATTTAGAAGAGTTGGATTTGAGGATTTTGAACATCAAAAAGCGATTTTCAATCGAAAATGAAGAGAGAATCTCCATAGATGAAGATGTGACACTTTTCCCAGATAAAAACAAAATCGCCATACAAGGCAAAGAGCATCAGCTAACTCACAAAGAGTGTGAAATCTTGCTTTATCTAGGAGCTAGAAAAAAACGGGTTATCTCTACTGAAGAGTTAGTGCAAAATCTTTGGGAGTATGAGGAGATGCCAAGTGATGCAACTATCAGAGTGTATATAAAAAATCTACGAAATCTTGTAGGAAAAGAGAAGATTAAAACGATTAGAGGGAGTGGTTACTACTTTGAATAAAGAAGAGAGAATTGCCCTTTTTAAATTTTTGAGTATTTATATGTTCTCAGCTGCTATTCTTATCTCGATAATAGCTGTTTTATACTATAAAAAAGAGGTTGTTTCTATCCAAGAACACTCTACTATGGAGATGCAAAACAAAGCGTTGATGATAGAAAAAGAGCTTATCAATGCGCATATGGAAGGGAGAGAGTATCATTATAATGCTTCTTTAGAAAAAAGATTTCAGATAGGACTTTTTAACGAAGAAAAACAAACAGTTTATTCTTCTTTGAGAAGTAAAGAGGTTTTTTTTGAAAAAAGAGTGTATAAAAATGATTCCTATGAATATATCGTTGATACATTGCAGATGCCTATCTTTGGGGTTAAATATATCGTTATTGAAGGCACAGAAGGTTTTGAACAGAAGCTTAAATTGACGATGTTAATTTTTGGAGTAGTGGTTGTTTCTACCGTTTTTGTTGGATTTATCGGATATTTTTTGAGTCAGCTTTTACTTAATCCTATCAAGCAAAGAGTACAAAAGTTAGATGATTTTATAAAAGATAGTTCTCATGAACTCAACACCCCAATCTCTGCTTTGATGATGAGTGTTTCTAGCTTAAAAAATAAAAAAGAGGTTGATTCCAGAGTTTTGAACCATATCGCTGTAAGTGTGAAACAGATTGCGCAAATCTACAATTCACTCTCATTTTTGGCTTTTTTTGATAGAGATGAGGTTGTAGATGAAGCGTTTGATTTGCAAGATGTTATCAAAGAGAGTGTAAAGTTTTTTGAAGAGATTGCTCAGGTTAAAGGAAACAGATTTGAGCTACATCTTGAACCAACTTTGGTTTTTATGGATAAATCAAGAATCCAAAAGGTTTTCAACAACCTTTTTTCAAATGCGATTAAATACTCCTACCCAAATACACCTATAAAGTTAGAGTTGAAAAATAGGATTTTTAGCATAGAAGATGAGGGTGTTGGGATAAAAAAAGAGGATCAAAAATCTATCTTTAACCGCTTTGAGAGAAAAAGCAAAGAACAAGGTGGTTTTGGGATAGGTCTTGATATCGTGAAATCTATCTGTAAAATGTATGATATAAAATTTTGGGTACATTCACAATTGCAAAAAGGAAGTACCTTTTATCTCCAGTTTAGTTAGAGTATCTTCTTATAACATTTTTGAGATTGACGATGAGATCACCTTGCCTTAAGGAGATGTAGTTTCTTAATTTTGATTTGATGAGTGTATTTGGAGAGATATTCAGAACGATTTTTTCATTGACTATGCTGTATATATAAGCTTTTGTTTTAATCACAGTTAAGAAACTTTTTTGTGTTGGGATTTGAAATTGGAGTGTGAGTTCAGTATCCCATAGAGGTTTTTCTAAAAGTTTAGTGATGTTATCTGGCTTTACATGTAAAACGACAGAATTTTCTGAAAGAGAGATGATAGAACCTTCTGTAACTTTTTTACTATCTTTTGCTAAAGAAGCATAAATCTCTTTCTCAGGCTCTACTCTAATCCCACTTCGCTCAACAGGAGAAGAGTCTAAAAACTCTAACTTTCCAAGTACCATCAAGGAGCGTGCAGGTCCTGCTTTGATGATTTTTGCTTTGATGATAACAGGGATAAGGTCGTGTTGGATAAAAGTAAACTCTTCATTTTGGTAAAAAGGTATCTTAATAGGATCAAGCGACACTTGTATAATACCATCAGCAAAATTTGCTATCTTTACTACTTCAGTGATAGGCAAGCCTTGATAAAAGTTATAAAGTTTGATTTCTGAAAGCTTTTTAAATATTTTGTTGAGAACTTGTTTGTCATTTTGACTCTCATAAAAATCAAAATCTTTAGTTCCATAGAAGATTTTTCTTCTTGAAGAGAGTTTGGACATGATGTAGTATTTATCAAGTCTATCAAGTAAGGACTTATAGTCATCTTCACTATCAAGTAGAGTGATTCCTATCTTGGTGATATCAATTCCAAATTGGGATTTTACTTTTCTTACTAGTTGATTGACGATAGATTTGGCTTGATGTAGTTTACAGTCTTTTAAAAAGATGATAAAAGTATCGTTTGGCTGCTGCAAAATAGAGTTAAAATCTGAAAAAGAGTGGATATAAGAGATGAGGTCTTTAAAGAAAAAACCATCTTCAACATCAACTTCATAATGAAATTTTACGATGCTCAAAGGGGAAAAGTGAGTTTTTGCAAACTCTATGTTGGCCTCAATGATACCACGATTGAGATAATTAGTTATTTGAGCTTCTTTTGATACTGGCATTGCTTCTCTTTTACTACGAATTAAAGATAATTATATCTTAAAATCTTTAAATTTCTACAAGAGTTATTTATACTATTTTGATATAATCAAAACGATTTAGAAGAAAGGTAGTTAATGCGTAAAAAATTTGAAAATGATTTAAAAAAATTATATGAATTTATAGGACAAAGACAAGTAGAACTTGGAAAGTATTATGAAGTAGTTGAAGATAGTAACAGTTTGATGGAAATCTCTTTTATAGATGAGATTATGCAAGAGATAGGTTTAAAGTTTAGCAATCAAAACAGATTAGCGATGATCTCTCGTTTAGTCTCTTTGCGAGATGAACAGATGGTGCAAGCACTTGAAGCAGAAGGGTTTACTCAAGAAGAGATAACTTATAAAAAAAGAGTTGCTTACTTTTGGACACGGAATTTTCATCTAAAACGTCATGAAGAGTTGCTAGAAAAAATCGAACTTGAAGAGTGGCTAAACCCTTTTTATAGAAGGCTTTTAAGAGGTGTTCACGAGATAGGCATAGTTTTAAGTAACTGGCAAGATGATTGGATGGAGCATATCATAAACACGATAAATCCACTTTTATCTAAGCGTTATGGCGAAAGTGTTATGGAGTATCTAAGAAAAAATGATTTGATTCAAAAAGATGAAAATGGACTCTTAAGCGATAGAACATACTCTGTTTTAGTGGAGAAAGAAGAGGGTTTTGAAGCAAAGGCATATGCTGATTTTTTTCAAGAAGATGTAAAAGAAGTTGTTGCAAGATTTCAAATCCTCATCACAGATTTACAAAAACTTCCAGAAGATGACACAAACCAAAAAGAGGTTTATATAAACTATCTTGTAGCGCTAAAAGAAGCGTTTAGCGAACTTGAACTTCATAAGTTAATCACGAGATGGCAAGAGGTTGATAGAGCGTGGATGAAGGTGACCTCTCCTTTACAAATAGGTCATCCCCTAGAGTATTATGAAGATCATTATAGAAAAGCTGTTGCCCTTGAGTGGGATGTTAGAATCTCAAATCCTAAAAATCTAGGAGCACAAAAAACATATGAAAACATTCTTTACATGTACAGCATTTTGTTTGAAAAATTAGGGGAGCAAAAGCAAAAGATATTTGCTCTTACAAAATCAAATCTACAAAGAGTACAACTGTATATAGGAAGACCAGCACTCTATTATGGGGCGGAGTTCAATGGGCTCTTTTCTGCCCAAGTAGTGCCAAATGATGAGTTAGTGAGTGAACAAGAAGGCAAAAAGATATTTGCATTTGCTGATAATATCTTAGACTCTATCAAAGCAAAGCCATTTTTAAAAATCCAACGTATTATCTTTGGTGAAGAGTTTTTAAACAAGGAGAGAGAACTCGTTTTTAAAAAACCAGAGCTTTGGCATAGAGTTTATGAAGCTACAACTATCGGACATGAGTATGGACATATCTTGTGGCTTGATAGTGATAGTGAAACCTTGATGAACCAAAGTGGTATTTTTAAAAATATCGAAGAGTTTAAAGCTACAACGGGTGGCTTGATGGCATTTTTTTATAATGAAGATGAAGAGATTAAAGAGTATATCTTAAATGATGTCATCAAAAGAGCTGTTGGGCTTATCGCTTGGATGAAAACTGATGAAGTGCAACCTTACTATTGTGAGGGGCTTATCCACTTAGAGGGACTTTTTGCAAGCGGTGTTTTAAGCTTTGATGGAAGTTTACATGTAAAGAGTAATTATGAAGCTTTAAAGCAGTGGTACTTTGAAACGTATGAAGCTTTAGCTAAACACTACTTAGAAAAAAAAGATGCAAAAGAGTTTTTATCGAGATATGCTTTAAAACAAGAGGGTGTTTATCAACCTGTAACAAAAGAGGTAAGAGATTTTGTTGCGTATTATTGGCAGTTACATAAAGATATCGGAAGAGATATAGATGAGCTAAGCTCAAAATCACAGTGGATATAAAGAGTTTGCATGAGATATTTTTTACTACTATTGTCTCTGTTTTTTGTAGGCTGTTCTCCAAAATATGTTTTGAAAAATCACTATATTCCTTCCTCAAAAGAGGGGTTTGTAGGGTGTGTTCAAGAGTGTGATAGCAAAAGAGATAGATGCGAAAAAGAGGCTGTGGAGACTTATGAGATTTGCAGGCAAGATGCTTACAATAGAACAAAAGATATCTATCAGATAGAGCTTATAGCGTATGAAAAAGAGTATACCTTGTATTTAAAAGAGTTAAACTTCTTTAGTTCTTCACATTTTTCTTGGCAAAATAGGTTTAATCTTGTGTATCAAGATTATAAATATTTTTTAGATAAGTGTCAAAAGCATAAAGACTCTTATGCTTGTGCAAGACAAGGGGAGTTAGATGTAAACCTAAAAGATTTACGTCTACGCAAACCCGTTAAACCAAGAGAACCGTTACGCCCAAATTTTAACGAAATGTATGAAAAAGAGTTACTTACATGTAAAGCCTCTAATAACTGTTTAAACGAGTATGATAAGTGTTACACCTCTTGTGGAGGAGAAGTTATCCCGTATAGGATATGTGTCGAGAATTGTGATTAAAACGTCATCTAATTATAAGAATAAAGTGTTATAATTTAAGGATACAAAGATTATAAAGATTTAGTGTGAGAAAGCATGTAGCGGAACAGACGGTTATATTTTTTAGTGTTACAAAGTGGTTGATTCTCTCTTCGGCAGTTGGGATAATGATAGGTGCTTTAATGTCCTTGTTTTTAAATATCCTAAAAAATGCAGAAGAACTTCGTGGTGATTTAGGATTTTCTTACTATTTTTTACTTCCTTTTGCTCTTATGTTGACTCTTTGGATTGTGAGAACTTTTGATAAAAGTGCTACAGGGCACGGTACAGAAAAAGTGATAGAAGCAGTTCATAAACGAGAAGGCAAAATCAACATCACCGTTATCCCTGTAAAACTTGTAGCAACTGTGATTACTATCTTTGCTGGAGGCTCAGTTGGGAAAGAAGGTCCAGGAGCGCAGATAGGAGCTGGGGCTGCATCTTTTGCGGCTTCGATTTTAAATTTTGATGCAAAAGATAGAAAAAAACTTGTTATCTGTGGGATTAGTGCTGGGTTTGCTTCTGTTTTTGGAACACCCATAGCAGGTGCAATTTTTGGTATAGAAGTGCTTATCATTGGGGTAATCATGTATGATGTACTTTTACCCTCTTTTATAGCTGGATTTGCTGCCTTTACAACAGCTCAGTTTTTTGGAGTTGATTACACCTACTATGATATCCATTTTTATAAAACTCTTGATTTGGACTTACTTCTCATAGGTCAAGTTGTAGTCGCTGGTATCTTTTTTGGGATAGTATCTGATGCGATGATAACAGGACTCTCAAAAATAGAAAAATTTCTTAAAAACTTCAACTATAACCTCTATCTCAAAGCATTTGTAGTGGGGCTTTGTATGGTTATAGTCTCATTTTTTCTCTCTGATAAATATCTAGGCTTAGGACTTGGTGTGATAGAAGATGCCCTAGATCCTAACGCTTTTTTCTCTGAGGATATAAGTTGGTATGATTTTATAATGAAGATTATCTTTACAGGGCTAACTTTAGGTGCTGGAGGAAGTGGTGGCGTTGTAACTCCTATCTTTTATGTAGGTGCTACAAGCGGTGTTGCGTTTGGGCACATTCTAGGGGACAATGTTGCACTTTTTGCTGCTCTTGGTTTTGTGAGTGTACTTGCTGGTACAACCAACTCACCGATAGCCTCTATCATCATGGCAGTTGAGCTTTTTGGCGTAGAGATGGCACATTATGCAGGGCTTAGTGTCGTCATAGCCTTTTTGATTACAGGGCATAGAAGTGTTTTTGCTTCACAAAAAATTGCTTTGACAAAAGCTGAAAACATAGATATCGGAGAAGGAAGTGATATAGAACATACTCCTATTAGCGTCAATACAGAAGATATCGAAAAAATCAAAAACATAAGAAGTAAGCTTCGCTATAAAAGATTAAAATGGCAAGTGAAAAATTTTAAAAGCGATAAACGTCTTTAATCTCCCATTAAAGAAGCATAGACAACAGCGTTGTCATTGATGTTTTTAGCGTGTTTTTTGAGTTTAGCATAGGCAAGAGCGATACCTTCTTCATGGATAGCTTTTTTTGCTAAAGGGTTGATGATAAGTATCGCAGCACTCACTGTCATCAAACGAAATTTTTCTTCATTTCCATCTCTATTTTTTGCGATGATGTAGCCTTTTTCTCTATCTTCTTTGTTATAAAAACTCTCTACATCTAAACTAAACTTATCTATAATAGATTTGATAAAGGTGTAAACCATCTCAAAGGTATAAGTTTTATGCATCTCCCAAGCGAGAAAAAAATCATCCCCTCCGATATGTCCTGCAAGTGCATCTTGTGGCAAATTGTTGAGTGATTTTTTTAAGATATTGCCTAAGAGTTTGATAACTCTATCCCCATTTCTAAACCCATAATAGTCATTAAAAGGTTTAAAATTATCCAAATCAAAATATACTAAAGCGTGTTTTTTACCACTTATAGTGACTGAAGCGATATACTCGTTGATAACGATATTTCCAGGAAGTCCAGTGAGAGGATTTTGGTCACGGGCACTTAAAATCGTCTTTTCATTGACGATGTCTAGGAGAACTTTTGCGTGTAAAAATCCAAGATATTTCTCATTTTTTGTCACTAAAACTCCATCTGAATTTTGCTTGTGAGAGTAGATTTTTAAGATTTTCTCTAAAGAGTCATTGATGTCAACACTACCACATTCACTTATGAGTGTTTTAACTGTACCTTTTGTGATGTTGTATATGAGTGACCTTCCATAAGGAGAGTAGGTATACTCTTTTAAGTCGCTCTCTCTAATCACCCCTAAGCAGCTACTATCATCTCTGAGTACAGGAACAATTCCACTCTCTTTCGTGTGTTGAAAGATTTTAAAAACTTCTTCTAAATGGCTTGATTCATAAACATGTTCTAAAGTTTGGATTTTATTTTTTAGCTCATCTTTAAAAGAGCTATCTCGTCTTTGTTCACTTTTGTGTAGCTGTTCTATGTATGTATATTTTTCTTTGAGTTTATCTATTTTTTTAACAGGTTTTTGTACAAAATAGCCTTGTACCATGTTACAACCAAGAGCTTTACATGTAAGAAGGTCTTCTTGTGTTTCTAAGCCTTCTGCAATCGTTTGAATCCCTAAACTTTGGGCAATCTCTATGATACTCTTTACAAACAACTGTTTTTTCTTACTTTGAGAAATCCCATCTATAAAGAAACGGTCAATTTTGAGAAAGTCAGGCTCTGCATTATAGAGGATTTGAAGTCCAGAATAGCCCACCCCAAAATCATCTATCGCCATACGATAGCCTTGTTGTTTGTAGATGTTT
Organism: Sulfurospirillum sp. UBA12182; assembly: GCA_002742765.1. Taxonomy (GTDB): domain Bacteria; phylum Campylobacterota; class Campylobacteria; order Campylobacterales; family Sulfurospirillaceae; genus UBA6810. Next base: position 21,388 of record DLUF01000048.1, read on the forward strand.
AAAACTAGATTATCTACTCCTGCAAATATCTTGCTTTGGTGCTTTTCTGAAAGTTCAAAACATAAAGAAGAAGCTGGCATGGCAAGGTCATTTAAGACTTTTTTCGTAAAGCCTGGCTTAAAATCAGGCATCATTGTTGTTCTGTTATCCATGTTATAAAAGAGTTTGATGCCTGTAAAAAATGGAATTTGAGCAAATTTTCTAATAGCTTTTTCTCTTAATGCTAAATCAAGAGTATAAAGAACATTTTCGCTATAAGCTGTGTCAAAAATCATATCAATCGAGTGGAAACCAGCTTTTTCATAATCACGAATGAGTGCTTCAAAAGCAAAAGTCTTCCCAGTATAGATGTTTACTATCGGCTGAAAAGCATAATCTACGCATTCTAAAAGTTTTTCCCATTTTTTATCTAAAGTTATCATGTACAACTCTTTGTCTCAGAATTTTTATAATTTTATAAAAAAGCGATAACCAAAGAGTTACAAAATTAAAGTGTTTGGTATAAGTTAAAAGCGATAAAAAACATTATAAAAGCAGTAAACAAGTCAAGATACTTCCATGTAGTGGGCTTTTTAAAAAGTGGTATGAGAACTCTGCTTCCATATGCAAGACTAAAAAAGAATAAGAAAGAGGCACTTATAGCACCTAATGCAAAAAGATTTTGTAGCTCTTTTGCGTAAGAGTTTCCAATCGCTCCTATCAAAATGAGAGTATCTAAGTAGACATGAGGGTTGAGTAAGGATAGGCTAAGGAGTGTAAAAAAAACTTTTTTTGCACTTGGTTTATGTGAGTGTGTGTCTACTTGCATACTATGTGTTTTCAGAGCTGATTTGAGTGCTAAGAAACCATAAGTGAGGAGAAAAATAATCCCAAAAAAAGTGATATAAGTGATAAAAGAAGGAAAAACTTCTAAAAATTTTTCAAGACCTTTTATCCCAGCTATGATGAGTAGAGCATCTATAAATCCACAAGTTAATGCTACTAAAAAAACATGCTCTTTTAAGAGACCTCTTTTTAAGACATAAACATTTTGCGCTCCAATTGCCATGATAAGACCTAAGGAGACAAAAAAGCCATTAAGAAAAATCTGCACTTATATCCTTGAAAATTTTCTGAGTGGATTGTACCTAAAAAGAGTAGAGGTTTGCAAAAGAACTCAAAAGGGTTCTTTTGCATTTTGATCTATTTTGCAGCTTTTGCTTTTTGTACCCAGCTATCAAAAAGAGCTTTGTTACTTTTTATCCACATATTTGCATGTCTTTTTATATCAGCTTCTTTGTTTTCACCTTTGCTCATAAGCATATTTTCCCCACTAACATCGTTTACATTAAGCTTCATAAGCTCAAAAAGCTTTACAACATCTTTATGGTTTTTCAAAACACTTGAATTAACGACGATTCTTTGGTTATTGACATTGAAACCATAATCAGCTCCATTTGGGAGTTTTGTACTTTTTGTGACTGGATGAGCAGAGTGTGTTACTTGTAAGAAAACTGTATCACGACCAGGAACGAGCTTTCCACTTACCCAATAAGGTGTCCAAGTATAATAGAGGATAGGTTTACCAGTCTTATAAGTTGCGATAGTATCTGTAATGATTGCTGCGTATTGACCTTGGTTATGTGTGATGGTGTCTCTTAGCCCAAAAGCGTCAAGTTGATGCTCTATAACAGCTTCACATCCCCAACCTGCATCACAACCTGCTAAGTCTGCTTTACCATCTGCGTTTGTATCAAAAAGCTTTGCTATTTTGGGGTCTTTTAAGTCATTTATATACTTGATGTTATACTTTTGCGCTGTTTTTTTATCGATAAGATATCCTTGCGCACAATTTTCTATATAATTTCCTATCTTTACTAACTTTTCATCTCCTCCAGCACTTTGTACTTTTTGGTTATGCAGTGGGTCCCAACTTCCAGCCATAACATAGATATCTTTTGAGTTTGCATTTTGTGCAATGGTTTGGTAAGCGACTTCATAACTTACATCATTTGTCATCTCTACTTCATAGCCCAAAGCCTTTAAAGCTTCTGCTACTATATATGTTTGGAAACCTTCTTCGGCAACATTTGTCTTAACTACCGTTGCTTTTGCTCCAAAAAGAGCTGTTGTACATAGCAATGTGAGTATTGCGGTTGTTATTTTTTTCATCTATTCTCCTTTTAATTTGATTCTTCTCTATTTTTTAACAATTTTATAAACAAGACCAATCGGTCCTTTTTGAAACCATCTTACCTTTTCATCTTTGTTTTGACTTCCCATTGCCTGAGTAAGCCTATCGAGTACGACAGCAAGTAAAACTATGCCAAGACCACCTACCGCTGCTAGTCCTATGTCAAGTCTACCGATACCTCGAAGCACCATCTGCCCAAGACCACCTACTGCTATCATCGAAGCGATAACAACCATAGAAAGGGCGAGCATCAGTGTTTGGTTGATACCTGCCATGATAGTTGGCATAGCCACAGGAAGTTGCACACGAAAAAGCATCTGTTTTTCATTTGCACCAAATGACCTTGAAGCTTCTATCAAATCTTCTGGAACTTGTCTGATACCTAGGTTTGTAAGCCTTATGAGTGGTGGTAGAGCGAAGATGATAGTTACGATAACACCAGGAACATTTCCTATCCCAAAAAGCATGACGATAGGGATAAGATAGACAAAGGCTGGTGTAGTTTGCATAGCATCTAAAATAGGTCTTACGATAGAATCAACCCTATCACTCTTTGCACTCCAAATCCCAAGAGGTAAACCTATAATGATGGAAAACAAAACAGCAGTAAAAACAAGAGCCAAAGTTATCATAGACTCTTCCCAAGCTCCTATAAGACCGATAAGAGTTAAGGAGATAAAAGTTCCTAAAGCTAGTTTTTTTGTAGAAAATTGAAGAGCTAAGAGTATAAAAAAGAGGATAACAACATAAGGTGAGAGTGAGAGCAAAAAATTTTCTATAAATTTTAAGATAAATTCAATTGGCATTTTTGCAATCAGAAAAAATTCTCGAAAATTGGTAACACTCCAGTCTATCGCACTATTTGTCCACTCTCCAAATGGAATAATTGTGTCATCAAAAGGATGGAGGATATCAAACTCTTTTACCTCTGTGGTATCCCTACTTTGCGCCCAATCAACAGAGGTGCTTTTCTCTTCTTGTGCTTTTGCTGCATTGCCCCATGGATCACTTGCCATACTCTACTCCTTCATCAAGAGTTTTTAAAAGTTTTGTTTTGGAGATACTTCCTTGGTATTTACCATTTTCATCTACGACAACTGTTTGAAAATTTGAATTTGCAACTGTACCTATAAGTTCACTGATAGGAGTTGTATTTATGATGGAAGTAGTGTCTACGATTGCTTCTTGAAGTGTAGTGCTGTTTTTCAAAGAATCCATCGTTACGACTCCTATATATTTTCCATTTTTTTCGAGAAAGAAGCCATAATCACTGTCATAATCATCAAGATATTTATATGCAGCCTTAACTCCAAATCCCTCTTTTTTAATGAGAGTAGGAATGCTTTTTTTGACGATATGTGAAGCACTTAAAATGGAGGTGACATCTACCCCTTGAAAGAAAGAGCGAACATAATCATCTGCTGGATGTGAGATAATCTCCTCAGGAGTTCCTATCTGTGAGATGATACCTCCTTGCATGATAGCTATTCTATCTCCTATACGAATCGCTTCATCTAAATCATGAGAGATAAAAACGATAGTTCTCTTTGAATTTTCTTGAAGTTCTAAGAGTTCATCTTGCATTTGAGTTCTTATGAGAGGATCAAGTGCTGAAAAAGCTTCATCCATAAGTAAAACATCTGGATTATTTGCTAAAGCCCTAGCTAGTCCTACACGTTGTTGCATACCACCACTAAGTTCACTAGGAAAAGAGGCTTCATAATGCTCTAATCCAACCTGTTTTAAAGCATTTCTTGCACTTTCATATCTGCTTTTTTTATCCACTCCACTTAGTTCGAGTCCAAAAGAAACATTATCGATAATATTCATGTGTGGCATAAGAGCGAAGGATTGGAAAACCATGGAGAGTTTTTCTCGTCTTATTTGCAAAAGTTCATTATCGCTAAGGTTTGTTATATCGGTTTCATCGATGATGATTTGTCCACTTGTTGGTTCAATAAGCCTATTTAAAAGACGCACAAGTGTTGATTTTCCTGAGCCAGAAAGCCCCATGATAACGAAAATCTCTCCCTCATAAATCTCAAAACTAGCATCTTGAACACCTACGCTTAAGCCTGTTTGTTTAAAAATCTCCTCTTTATTCACCCCTTTTTGTAAAAGCTGCATCGCTTTTTTAGGGTTTTCTCCGAAGATTTTATAAACATTCTTTACTGCAATTTTTCTTTTCTTTTGTTCAGAAATGTTTAATCCTTTGAGTTTTTTATACACTTATAATGTAAAATATTTACATCAAGTATGTATATTTATAACATATTAAACTTATTCTTAAGTTAAAACAAATCTTTTTTAAAGCTCTTTCAAGTATAATTTTTGAAAAAAATGAAGGATATTTTTTGGCGCTCTTAGATAACAACAAACTAATTTTGCCCCTTAGCAGTATAGCTGAACTCTTAAGTGCAAAAGTGAGAACCTTGAAGATGTATGAAGAGAAGGGTTTGTTCCCTAAAGAAGATGGAAAGATAAAAAAACTTTACTCAATAAATGACATTAAACTCATCTCTTTTGTTTACTACTTAGCAAGTGTAAAAAAGATTAATGCAAATGGAATCAAGTATATACTGGATATGTTAGAAAATAATATGGATGAAAAAAATAGGCATGATTTTTTAGAGTTGGTTGAAAAAAAGATGGAATTGCTCTCAGGTGTTGATGTAAAGGATGTGGAGATTTTTTAGTCCCAAGATAGATATCTATTTTATAAAAAGAGATTGGTTATATGCGGCTTATTGTAAAAATAGATATCTACAAAATCTTAAACTTGGTCAAATCTGTAATTTGGGATTTTCTAAAAGGAGTGGTGGCTTGAGGCGGAATCGAACCACCGACACGATGATTTTCAGTCATCTGCTCTACCGACTGAGCTATCAAGCCAACGTTTAAGAGATGAAAGTATAACCAAATAACTTTAATATTAGCTTATATTTGTTATGATTTAAAAAAATAAAATAAAGAAGGAAGATAAAAATTGAAGTTTATTTCGTGGAATGTCAATGGTATACGTGCTATTGATAAGAAAGATGCCTTAAAATGGGTAGATGAACAAGATATTGATTTTTTAGCTCTACAAGAGATAAAAGCAGAACCAAACCAAATGCCAACAACTCTTTTTTCAAAAGAGTTTAACTCTTTACATGTAAACTCTTCAAGCAAGAAAGGACAATCAGGTGTGGCGCTTTATAGTGCGATTGAGCCTTTAGCGATAAACACTGCAAAAGAGGTGGATATCTTAGATGAAGGACGAATCAATGAGTTTCATTTTGAAAATATCGTTTTTTTCAATGTCTACTTTCCAAATGGTCAAAGTAGTGAAGAAAGACTTGAGTATAAGATGGGTTTTTATGATAGATTTTTAGAGTATTGCCAAAATTTACGCAAAGAGGGAAAATCGATAGTTGTTTGTGGAGATGTAAACACAGCACACAAAGAGATTGACATCGCACGTCCAAAAGCAAATGAAAACACTTCAGGTTTTTTACCGATGGAGAGGGCTTGGATAGATAAATTTTTATCGCATGGCTATATAGATACTTTTAGATATGTTCATGGAGATATTAAAGATAGATATTCGTGGTGGAGTTATCGTGCGAATGCAAGAGCAAATAATGTCGGATGGAGGATAGACTATTTTTATGTGAGTGAAGACCTCAAAGATAAAATCATAAATGCCCAGATTCATGATGAGATACTAGGAAGTGATCACTGCCCTATAAGTTTAGAACTCAATCTTTAAACGGTAAAGATATCTTTACCGTTTAAAGATAAATTTATCCAATAAAGATTATAATTTTTCAAATGCTGTTAGATCTCAGGCTGAGATAAGCATGAATGAAGCATTCCTCTTTTTTTCTTCTTTACATGTAAAACTTTCACAGCATAATTTTCTATAAAAAAGGATGGGTTATGGGCGTAGAAGCACATAAAGATTTGTTAGGTAGTATCGGTGTTGATGTTGAGAGACATGCAAAGATGATGGGTATGGGGCTTGAAGCATATAAAAATCAGTTTATGAGCCAAGAAAACAGACCAAAAGGTATGGAGTATTTTGATTGGTTTATGAGTGAGATTCAAGGGCAAAGAATCGCTGAAATCAATCAGTTAAGAGCTGAGAAAAAACCAGCAGTTGGTACATTTTGTATCTTTGTTCCTGAAGAGATAGTAACAGGAGCTGGTGGGGCGTGTTATGGACTTTGTGGAGGCTCTCCTGCGACGATACCTGACGCGGAAACTGAACTTCCAAGAAATATCTGTCCGCTTATCAAGTCTGCTCATGGATTTAAACTACAACGTACCTGTGCGTACACACAAAGTAGCGATTTTATCTATGGTGAAACAACTTGTGAAGCAAAGAAAAAATCATGGGAAATCCTAGCAAAACACCACCCAGTACATGTAATGAATATCCCACATATGAAAAGAGAAAAAGATTTACGTATGTGGAAAGAAGAGATAGTTGAGTTTAAAGAGCACATCGAAGAAGTTACAGGGAAAAAACTAAGCTTAGAAGAGATGAAAGAGGGAACTCGCATCGTTAATGAAAAAAGAAAAGCACTTTTACGTCTTGATGCACTTCGTGGAATGAATCCAGATGTAATGCCTATCAGTGGTAAAGATGGATTATTTGTTGTTCAAATGGGATTTTTAGATGACCCAGTGAGATATACTGAAAAAGTAAATGAACTTTGTGATGAACTAGAGCAAAGAGTAAGAGATGGTGTGAGTGTATTTCCTAAAGATACACCAAGACTTATGGTGCTAGGAACTCCATTTGCTCCGCCAAACTGGAAACTTCACAATGCAGTAGAAAACACTGGTGGTGCAGTTATCAATGAAGAATCATGTATTGGTCACCGTTATTTTAAAGACAATGTAAATTTAGATGGCGTAAATGATGAAGATACATTGATGGAAAGACTCATGGAGCGTTACGCTGAAATTGATTGTGCATGTTTTACGCCAAATACTCCAAGAATTGACAAAATCGTTCAAATGTACAAAGACAGAAAAGCTGATGGTGTTATTTACTATACGCTCTCATTTTGTCATACATATAATGTAGAAGCTCACCTTGTAACAGAAGCGTTAGAAAAAGAGGGTATCCCTTGTTTGGTCATTGAGTCTGATTATTCGCCAGAAGATGCAGGTCAGATTAAAACCCGTGTAGAGGCATTTTTAGAGAGTTTAACTTTTAAGAAAAAAGCAACTGCGTTTAAAAATAAGTAAGGAAGATTTATGTTTTGGGGTGTGGATGTCGGTTCTACTTATACGAAGATAACTGGCATAGATGATAAGAAAAACATAATCGATACAGCAGTAATTCCTACAATTGTCAATCAAGATGAGATAGTAAAAGAGTATTTAAGTAAAAAAAAGGTGGAGATGTTAGTCTCCACCGGCTATGGTCGCTATATGATAGAAGAGGCACTCTCTTGTCCCGTAATTAGCGAGATAAAAGCTCATGCAAAGGGTGCGCATTTTTTTGCTCCCAAAACGGAGCTTGTAATTGATCTTGGTGGGCAAGATAGTAAAGTTATTAAGCTAGATTCTACTGGTGGCTTTGTAGATTTTCGTATGAATGACAAGTGTGCAGCTGGAACTGGAAAGTTTTTGGAAATCGCAGCAAACCGCATGGGTATAGGACTTGAAGAGTTTTCGCGCCTTGGATTTGAAGCGGATAAAGAACTGACTATTTCTAGTATGTGTGCAGTGTTCGCTGAGAGTGAAGTGATATCGCTTATCGCTAAAAAAGAGAGTGCAGCAAATATCTGTTATGGCGTACATGAATCCATAGCTTCACGTCTTGCTTCTATGGCGAAAAAATTTGCCGTAAAAAGTGAACATATCGTCTTTACAGGTGGTGGAGCTTTGAACCCATTTTTAAGATATCTTTTAAGTCAAAAACTTGAAAAAGAGGTCATAGCACCAGCGCATCCACAGCTAATAGGCTCTATCGGTGCTGCACTTGCAGGATTAGAAGTTAGTTAATGCTAACTTCTAATTTATAATTTAAATTAGAAGATAATTGTTGATTTAGAAGGAGTACTTAGATTGCTTTTTTATAACTAACTTTGTTATAGAACAGGATGTTTTTAGCTTTTTTGATGCTAAGACCTGATTTGGAGCAAGCAGTTGTAAACTCTTCACCACGTTTTAAAAGACCTATAAGGCTTTTTGTTTTTCTTTTTATACTTGTATTGTATAGTTCTGTCATTTTTTTCCTTTTTTAAAATAATGTTTCTGGGTAAATATAAGATGAAGAAAGTTTCAGCGACCTAAAAATCGCTGATATATGAAGGCGGGATTAAAGAACAACTACGTTTTGTGCAAACGAGCCTTTTTCATTTTTACCGATTTCAAGAGAAACTTTTTGACCTTCGTCTAAACTTACTCTACCGTAAGATTTGCTTTGAACTTGTGAATAGTGAACAAAAATATCTTGTGAATTGTCATCTAATTGGATAAATCCAAAACCTTTTTCACTGTTAAACCATTTAACTGTGCCATTTTTTTGAGTAGCCATGAGGTACTTCCTTGTTGTTTATTTCTACGTATGAATGTAGAGGGTATTGAAAGTAGAATAGAAGTTTTAATTTTGAGAATGAAGAGTATAAATATTTTAAAGTATTGATAAAAAACAAACCAAGACGAAACTTAAATCATCTTTACGTTTGGAAGTATAGCCAAATAAAAAATTAAAAGCAAATTTAGTTTTGAAGTGCTAGATTTTTAAACATATTTCCTCGCTCTATATAAGAGCTAAACTGATCTAAACTTGCAGCAGCTGGTGAGAGCAGGGCGATAGTCTCTTTTGTGTGCATTGGTTTCATAAGCTCGATTGCTTTTTTAAGCTCACCACATGCATATACTTCTTTGCCTATTTTGTTAGCAAAATCTACTATTTTTTGCATGTTTGAGCCGATAGCAAATATCTTTACATGTAAAGGTTGTATTTCTAAGAAAAGCTCATCAAGTGGAGCTCCTTTATCATCGCCACCTAAGATGATGAGGATTTCTTTTTTTGCATATCTTTTAAGAGCTTCTATGGTTGCATCTACATTTGTTCCTTTGGTATCATTGACCCAAACTCTTCCCATACTATCTTGAAACTCTTCAAGTTTATGAGCATCTGTTTTAAAAGAGTTTATAAGTGTATAGTCTATCTTTTGGCAAAGGATTTTTTGGACGCTTAAAGCCATGATTGCATCCATCAAAAATGGTCTTTGAAAATCTACATGTAAAGGCTCAATTCCCATTTTTTTTGCCAAATCTATCTCATCTTCATAAGTGATCTTCATAGCCACAGTTGGATAATCTTTATACTTTTGAGGCAAGATAACTACACTTCCCTCGCTCATTCTATCCATAGGACTTAACTTTGCATTTGCATACGCTTCAAAGCTTCCATGCCAACTTATATGATCATCTTTTATAGGTAAAATTACCAGTATATTTGGTTTTGCTTTTTTTGTGTAGTGAAGCGTAAAAGAGCTAGTTTCAAGAAGCCAAAAAGTAGCATTTGTATTGAGGTTTGCTAAAGGCTCTCCGATATTTCCACCGACTATGCCGTTATATTGAGCCAAGAGATGCCCTAGCATTTGTGTAGTAGTTGTTTTACCATTTGTCCCTGTTATCCATACTGAAGTAGGCATGACATCATAAAAATAATCATATTCACTTATTAAATTCTTTGCTTTTTTAACGAGTTCATGGTTGGGAGGAAAGCCAGGACTTGGGATTTCAAGATGGCTTATTTGTGGGTCAAAGAGCTTTGGTGGTAAAAGTTTGTTTCCAAATTCATCTTCTTTAGTCTCAAGAAATTTATCATCAAAAATGAGACAATTTCGGAGTTTTGTAGCAAGAGCTCCTGTTGTTTTTCCATATCCAAAAAGCGATATCATCGAAGTTTAATCTCCATAAGAGCTAAAAGATTTGACATGAGAGCAATTATCCAAAAGCGAACGATTATTTTATTTTCTGCCCAACCTTTTATCTCGAAATGATGGTGTATGGGTGCCATAAGAAAGATTCTTTTTTTCCTTGTTTTAAAGCTTCCTACTTGAAGTATAACAGAAACTGTTTCAAGCACAAATACAAAGCCGATGAGGATTAATAAAATCTCATTTTTTGAGATAATAGCCATATAAGCGATAAATGCTCCGATACTAAGGCTTCCACTATCTCCCATAAAAAGTTCAGCTGGATAGCAGTTATACCATAAAAATCCGACAAGCGAACCGATAAGTGCAGCCGCTATGATAACTACTTCTCCTGAGTTACTTATCTTTGGTAAAAGAAGATAGGAACTAAGTCCTGCATGACCTGCTATATATACAAAAGTGCTTAGGCTTAATAGCGAGAAGATGGAAGGAACCGTTGCTAAACCATCAAGTCCATCAGTCAAATTAACAGCATTACTCGAAGATATGATGACAAGAACCCAAAAGATAAGGGCGAACCATTCCATCTCCAAGATTGGATACTTATAAAAAGGAACATACAACTCATCACCTACGCCACTACCAAAAAAGATGAGGGTACTGACTAAAAGAGCACTGATACTTTGGAGAAAAAGTTTTCCTCTTTTGCTTAGCCCTGCTTCATTTTTATTTCCTAAAATTTTTGAGATATCATCTTTAACGCCGATAAGACCAAAGAGTAAAAGAGTCATGATACCACCGATTGCATAGACATTATCTAATTTGACACAAAGGATTGAAGCAAAAAGAGTAGAGCTGATGAAAAATGCTCCCCCCATAGTGGGGGTGTTGGATTTGCCTTGGTGTGATTTTGGTGCAAGAGAATAGATAGGTTGTTTTGCATTTTTAGCTTTTGCCCATCTTATAAACTTTGGAATGACAAATATAGATAAAAGAAAAGATAAAAAGAAAGCTATTCCCGCTCTAACTGTGATGTATTGTAAAATGTTTAATGAGGTAAGTTCGTAAAACCAATAAAGCATATAAGTTCCAAATAGTTATATTTTTATAAAAGCATTATTTTAGTAAAATATTACTTATAAGCTAATATAAATAACAAAATATAGAGGGAAATTTTGAATAAAAAAGCAATACTAATCATCACTGATGGTATAGGGTATAACGCTTCAGATAAAAACAATGCTTTTGCTGCTGCAAAAAAACCTACTTATGAAAGACTTTTTAAAGAAGTTCCTTACTCATTGGTAAAAACTTCGGGTTTGAGTGTAGGCCTTCCTGAGGGACAAATGGGAAATTCTGAAGTAGGGCATATGTGTATAGGAAGTGGAAGAGTTTTATACCAAAATTTAGTGAAGATATCTATGGCGCTGCAAGATGGAAGTTTAGCTCAAAATAAAGCTTTGTTAAATCTTTTAAATGTTAAAGGAGATATCCATATCGTAGGATTATTGAGCGATGGAGGAGTCCACTCTCACATCGAGCACATTCTTGGTTTAGCAAATATTATCAAAGAAAAAGGTAAAAAAGTTTTTATCCATGCGATAACAGATGGTAGAGATGTATCTCCTATATCAGGTGTTAAATATCTTAAAGATTTATTAGAAGTGTGTGATGAGATGATTCAATTGGCTTCTATAAGTGGACGTTTCTATACTATGGATAGAGATAACAGATGGGAGAGAGTACAAAGAGGTTATGAAGCGATAGCTGAAGCGAAACCATTTTGTAATCAAGAACCTTTAAAATACCTCCAAGAAATGTATGAAAAAGGGATAACAGATGAGTTTATCGAACCAGTCTCTTTTGGATTTGGTATAAAAGCAGAAGATGGAGTTTTGTTCGCAAACTTTAGAAATGATAGAATGAGAGAAATTTCAAAAGCAATTGGTATCGAAGAGTTTAGTGAGTTTTCAAGGAGTGTTATACCAGCTAAGTGTATCACTATGAGTGAGTATGACAGCTCTTATCCTTTTGAAATCATGTTTGAAGCTAGTATCCCTAAAGATACTTTGAGTGAAGTTGTATCTCGTGCTGGTCTAAAACAATTTCATACAGCAGAAACTGAAAAGTATGCTCATGTTACATTTTTCTTCAATGGAGGAATTGAAGAGCCTTTTGTAAATGAAACAAGAGTTTTAATCCCGAGTCCTAAAGTCAAAACATATGACTTACAGCCTCAAATGAGTGCAAAAGAGGTAGGTGATGAGGTCTTAAAAGCTATGGAACAAAAGTACGATTTTATAGTTGTAAATTTTGCAAATGGCGATATGGTTGGTCATACAGGAGTTTTTGAAGCAGGAGTAAAAGCTGTTGAAGCCGTAGATGAACAGTTAGGGCGTATCTTTGAAGCAGCAGGAGAAGAGTATTCTATCGTGCTAACAAGTGACCATGGCAATTGTGAACAGATGCAAAGTGATACTGGAGATACACTTACAAATCATACAACTTTTGATGTATATTGTTTTGTTAAAGCACAAGGTGTAGATAAAGTAAAAAGTGGAGGGCTTAATAACATAGCTCCAACAGTTTTAAAACTAATGGAACTTGAAATTCCATCTGAGATGGATGGACCTTTAGTTTAAGGACTTATATACAAATCGAATATTAAGGAAACGAATGAAATTTAGTGGGAAAAATGTTTTAGTAACAGGTGCAGCAAGTGGTATAGGTAAACAAATAGCACTTACTTTAGCGCAGTATGGTTTAAAAGTATGGATAAACTATCGCTCACGCCCTGAAGCAGCAGATACTATCAAGGCTGAGATTGAAGCAGCAGGTGGTGTTGCAGCTGTTATAGGTTTTGATGTTGCGAACGAAGAAGCTTTTATAGAAGGTATAAAAACCATTATCGATAGCGATGGAGAACTCTCTTATCTTGTAAACAATGCTGGAATTACAAACGATAAATTAGCACTTCGCATGAAAACAGAAGATTTTACAAGTGTGATAGATATCAATCTTACTTCAGCTTTTGTTGGTTGTAGAGAAGCTTTAAAACTTATGAGCAAACAGAGGTTTGGAAGTGTAGTAAATATCGCTTCTATTGTTGGTGAAACAGGTAATGCTGGTCAAGTAAATTACTCTGCAAGTAAGGGTGGGTTAATTGCTATGACAAAAAGTTTTGCTCTTGAAGGAAGTGCAAGAGGGATAAGATACAACGCTGTAACACCAGGTTTTATCGCTACTGAGATGACAGATAAGCTTAGTGAAGAAATCAAAGAAACGTATACTTCAAAAATTCCATTGAAAAGATTTGGTAATCCCCAAGATATAGCTGAAGCAGTTGCCTTTTTATTGAGTGATAGTGCCTCATATATCACAGGAGAAGTTTTGAAGGTTAATGGTGGAATGTACATGTAATGACTGTGAGTTCTCGACTTCGAGTACAAACTTTTAAGATTATTTTGGTAAAATAAGGCGAAAATTTATATTAAGGAGCTGTTTATGGCACTATTTGATGATGTTAAAGAAGTTGTGGTTGAGCAACTAAATGTTAATCCTGACGAAGTAAAAGAAGAGTCTAAATTTGTAGAAGATTTGGGTGCAGATTCACTAGATGTTGTTGAACTTGTTATGGCATTAGAAGAAAAATTTGATATCGAAATTCCTGATACAGATGCAGAAAAAATTGCAACAGTAGGCGATGCTATAAAATATATCGAAGACCATCAGTAGATAAAAAGGCCCTTTGGGGCTTTTTTATTTGATTAAAACTAAAGAGGAGATTTTTTTGAGAAGAGTAGTAGTTACTGGAATAGGAATGATAAATTCAGTTGGATTGGATAAAGAGAGTTCTTTTAAGGCCATAGTAAATGGTGAATGTGGCATTAAAAGTATTTCATCGTTTGATACTGAGCAACACTCTGTAAAGATTGCTGGTGAGATTACAGATTTTGATCCTAATACAGTAATGAACCCAAAAGAAGTGAAAAAAGCAGATAGATTTATTCAACTAGGTCTTGCAGCAGCAAAAGAAGCTTTTGCCGATGCAAAGTTTGAAAGCATTCATCCTGAATCTTTTGGAGTAAGTTCTGCTTCTGGAATAGGTGGATTACCTACTATCGAAAAACATGCTGTTATAAATTTTGAAAAAGGACCGAGAAGAATTTCACCATTTTTTATTCCCTCAGCTCTTATCAATATGTTAGGTGGGATTGTTTCTATTGAGTATGGACTTAAAGGTCCAAATCTCTCTTCCGTTACAGCTTGTGCAGCAGGTACTCATGCTATCGGGGAAGCGGCTAAAACTATCATTCTTGGTGGAGCAGATAAGATGCTAGTTGTTGGTGCAGAAGCTGCGATTTGTGAAGTAGGAATCGGTGGCTTTGCTGCTATGAAAGCATTGTCAACGAGAAATGATGATCCTAAAAAAGCTTCTCGTCCATTTGATAAAGCAAGAGATGGTTTTGTGATGGGAGAGGGAGCTGGAGCATTGGTTCTTGAAACTTATGAAGATGCACTTGCTCGTGGGGCACATATCTATGCTGAAGTTGTAGGTTTTGGCGAGAGTGGTGATGCAAATCACATCACATCTCCATCTCTTGATGGTCCACTTCGTGCTATGAAAGCGGCATTAAAAATGGCTGGAAATCCAGTTATTGATTATATTAATGCTCATGGAACAAGTACTCCAGCAAATGATAAAAACGAAACTGCTGCTATAAAAGAAGCTTTTGGAGAAAATGTACCAGTTGTGAGTTCAACCAAAGGACAAATCGGACATTGTTTAGGTGCTGCAGGAGCGATTGAAGCTGTTATCTGCCTTATGGCTATGCGTGATAGTATCATTCCTCCAACAATTAATCAAGAAGAAGCAGACGAAGATTGTTCTTTAGATTATGTACCAAATGTAGCGAGAAAATCAGAGCTAACTTATATCATGAGTAACTCTTTTGGATTTGGTGGCACGAACGGTTCTGTAATATTTAAAAAGATTTAAGGTTAGTTAGTGGCTATATATTTAGACTTTGAAAACAGTATAAAACAGATAGATGAAGATATCGCTTCAGCACGTATCAAGGCAGATACTCACGCTGTTGAAATCTTAGAAAAAGAGTTAGAAAAAGAAGTTCAAAAGACTTATAAAAATTTGACTGATTATCAAAAATTGCAACTTGCTCGCCATCCTGATCGCCCCTATGCAATAGATTATATTAGATTGCTTTTAAAAGATTCTTATGAAATTCATGGGGATAGAGCCTTTGCAGATGACAAAGCAATCATCTGCTATATTGGCTATCTAAATGAAAGAAAAGTAGTTGTTATAGGAGAACAAAAGGGAAGGGGCACTAAAAATAAACTCAAAAGAAATTTTGGAATGCCCCACCCTGAAGGTTATAGAAAAGCACTTCGAGTTGCAAAACTAGCAGAAAAGTTTGATTTACCGATTTTGTTCTTAGTTGATACTCCAGGTGCATATCCTGGCCTTGGTGCAGAAGAGAGAGGACAAAGTGAAGCAATCGCTAGAAACCTTTATGAACTAAGTAAGCTAAACACAAAGAGTGTTTCGGTTGTTATAGGCGAAGGTGGTAGTGGAGGTGCATTGGCTATTGGTGTGGCTGATAGAGTTGCGATGATGCGTTATTCTGTTTTTTCTGTTATCTCTCCTGAAGGATGTGCAGCGATACTATGGAATGACCCTTCTAAACAAGAAAATGCTACAAAAGCTATGAAAATTACTGCTGAAGATTTAAAAGAATTAAACTTGATTGATGATGTTATCGAAGAGCCTATTGTGGGTGCTCACAGAGATAAGTTGGCTGCTGCAACTGCTTTGGGTGAATATTTCATTAAATCACTTGAAGAGCTAGATAAATTAAGCGATAAAGAAAGATTAGATAAAAGATATCAAAGAATTTGCTCAATGGGAGCATATAGCGAGTGATAAAAAAAGGAAGAGGATTTTTTCTTTCTCTTCCTTTGCTTCTTTTTAACTACCAACCTCTTACTATGTTATGGCAGTCTGTACAGGCTTTTACGATATCTGTAAAGGCATCATGGGCTTTACGCATATCTTTTAGTGTTACATAAGTTGTTAACTCTTCTATCGCATTATCGATACGATTAGAAGTAATCAAAGCGATATTTTCCATTTGTTGTTTACCTTTTGGAAGAATCTCTTTAATCACTTTTCTCTCATGATATATCTTGTTTTCTGCTTTTATTTGTTCTGCCCCGTATTTTACTAATTCTAAATTGTTATATAGAAAACCTTTTTGGATATTAGACAAGCCACTTTCCATCCCTATCATGGTTTTTGAGTTAAGCTCTTTATAGTCTTCTCCAAAAGAGAATGTAAAGGCACATGCAAGAAGAAGTATAGATTTAAATAGTTTCATTTTGTATCCTTTTATTTAATGATAAAAAGGAGAGCCTCTTAGACTCTCCTTATAGATTAATGGACTTCTCTCCAGATTTTAATTTTCCAAAGGTAAGCTAAGATAGTAAAGATAATCATGAAACCAAGGACTTTAGGTCCAAGAGCTTCTCTCTCTGCTTTTTTTCTATCCCCAACTTCTTCAAGATAAGAGATAACTTTTTCTTGAGAATCTTGTGTAAGACCTACTCTAGGCATTGAAGTGCCAGGGAGGTGTTTTTGAGGATTATTGATAAATGTTTCCAAATACTCAGCACCTTTTGCTCTAATCATCATAGATAAATCAGGAGGAGTTGTACCCATATATTTTGCTAAGGGTTCATCTTCACTTGCGCTATAACGATTTGCGTATTTAAGGTCATGACATCTTTGACAAGCATCTTCATATACTATCTCTTTACTCACATCAGTAGGTGCGATAGATTGAAGGTAAGCTATGATATTTGCCACTTCTTCTTCTATATCACCACCAAGTCCATAAAAAGGAGTCATTGGATGGAGTTTTGTTTCATTAAATTTATGTTCAACTTTCAGTGCATGTGTTGGGTTTTTGATAAGTTCAGCTAAGAAGTTTTCATCATACAACACACCAGCTGTACTAAGATCTGGTGGGACAACACCAAATGTTTCAGAAGCAGTTACAGCGTCCATTGGTGCTTCCATACCTTGTGATTTTAAGCCATGACAACCTATACAGCCAGCATCCATGAATTGAGTTGCGCCTAGAGTTGAATCACCTTGTCTTGTTTTTCTTGGTAAATCACTAAATTTAAAATCAGCAGGAGCAACATGCGGATGCATTTGGGAGTGAGCAAATGGTTCAACACCCCAGTATACAACAGCTGTAAAAAAGATTACTACAAATAGGATTTTTATCTCTCTCATTTTGCACTCCTTGCATCGCTTTTAGTTATAAATGGAAGAATTACAAAGAGTAAGATAAATGCCATTGCGGCAACAAAGCCAACCCAAGCATTGATTCCTGTTGGAGGTAATTTTCCATATACAGTAAGCACTATCATATCAATTAAAAGTACCCAGAACCAAATCATAAAACGAGGACGTTTATGTGCAGGAGCAACTCTAGGGTCTCTATCTAGGAATGGAAGGAGCATAAAGATAACATTTGCAAATCCAAATGCCATTAAACCTATATCCATAGCTGCTATTGGTCCTACATCAAAGAAGAAACCTCTTAGAACTTCATAACTCCATAAGAAGTACCACTCAGGGTAGATATGAGCTGGAGTTTTAAGTGCATTTGCAGGTTCAAAGTTAATAGGATCCATTGCAAAGTTAAAGTGATAGAATGTTAGATAAAAATAGAAAGTTAAGAATGCACCAGCAACAAAGAAATCTTTTGATAAGAAAACTGGCCAAAATGGTACAACTTTAGAGTTCTTTTTATCTCCTGCTAGAAACTTTTCAGCTTCTGCATCAAAGTCTATATCTTCACCCTCTTGATTGTTTACATGAGGAATTCTAAGTGAGTAGAAATGAACAGCTATTAAAAGGATGATTACTAATGGTAGGAGAAGTACATGTAACATAAAAAATCTTGTTAATGTAGCATCAGCAACTGTAAAGTCACCTCTAATCCATACTACAAGCGCATCACCTATAACAGGGATTCCACCAAACAAGTTTGTGATAACTTGTGCAGCCCAGTAACTCATCTGACCCCATGGAAGCATATAACCACTGAATGCTTCAGCAGAGAAGATGCCAAATAGAGCCATACCAGTGAGCCATATCATCTCACGACCTTTTTTATAAGAGCCATAATAGATTCCTGTGAACATATGGATATAGATAACAAGAAAGATTGCAGATGCTGCAACTCCATGCATATGTCTCCATAGCCAGCCATATTCCACCTCTTGCATGATAGTATAGTTTACACTATCAAATGCTAAGTTTACATCTGGTTTATAGTACATTAAAAGGAAAATACCTGAAATAACAAGTATCTTAAATAAAACTACCAACACAACTCCCATAGCCCAGAGAAAGTTGATATCTTTTGGAATCCAATATTCTGTCATTAAGACTTTTGTGAGTTTTTTTACAGCCAGACGTTGATC
>DLUF01000086.1 GCA_002742765.1 Sulfurospirillum sp. UBA12182
TGAGGAAAACTCAGGTTTTCCTAGTGATGGTGTTTTACAAAAGTACATAGATGACTTAGATACATTTACACAGATGAATTCAAAGTATAACAAAGACCTCAAATCTTCAAGTACTTTACAAACTTTTAGCTCTAATATAAAAGATGGAACTTTTGATGTTGTCATCTATGATAAAAGTGGTAAAGAAGTAGCAAGAAAAGAGATTTCTATCAATGCTACAACTTCCATGAGTGATGATACACATACACAAAGTATTGTATCGCAGTTTAACTCTAATTCTGATGACAATAATGACAATAATAGCACAAATGACGTAGATGATTATTTTAAAGCGTATTATAGTTTTAATGATGTAACAAATGAGGGGCAATTGAATTTTCAACCAAATTCAGAGTATAGTTTAGATGGTTATACGATAGCAGTTGAAGATCATGGGACAAACTTTGCAGGGGTTATAGGTCTTAGCCAGTTTTTAGAAGGAGATAGTGCTAGTGATATGAATGTAGCATTAAAATACCGTGAAGACCCAGATAAGCTTAATGGTTTTTCTGCTCCTATCGAAGGTAACAATGATGTAGCAAATGCTATGGTACAACTCCAGTATGAATCTTTTGATTTTGCAAGAAAAAATGGAGCAACCATCACAGAGAGTATAGAAGGGTTTTATAGATTTGTTACAACAGAAATCGCTACTGATGGAGAGAGTATAAATCGGAGATACGAAACTAGTGAAGCACTTTATAACACTATAAACTTAGAATTTCAATCTATAAGTGGGGTTAATGTGGATGAAGAATTAACTGATTTGATCAAATTTCAAGCTGCTTATGGCGCAAATGCAAAAGTTATAACAACAATAGACCAAATGCTCAATACCCTCTTAGGAATTAAACAGTAGTGAAAATCCCATTTTTTAGTCTACTTTGTTTGATAGCTATTGTTTTTTTGAGTTTCTTTGGACTTTTTTTCTATGAGGGTTTAGCGTATGAATTAAATCCTCAAAAGATACTTTTATCTCCTAGTTTTGAACATCCCTTTGGAACAGATAGATTAGGTAGAGATGTTTTAGCAAGAGTTATGGAAGGCGGTAAAATCTCCTTGAGCATAGGACTTTTAAGCTCTTTAGTAACAAGCTTTATAGGTCTTATTATAGGTGTTAGTGCAGGGTTTTTCAAAAGTTATACAGACAAAGTTATCGTTGTTTTGATTGATTTGTTTCTAACTTTTCCAACTTTTTTTCTTCTTCTTGCTTTAGTAAGTTACGTAGAAGCTTCTATCTGGGTTTTGGTAATAGTGATTTCTATAACAGGTTGGATGGGTATGGCAAGGCTTATTAGGAGTGAGAGTTTTGCTATCTCTGAAGCACCTTTTATAAAGATACTAAAAATTGCAAAAACCAACAGATTGAAAATCATTTTGAAGTATTTTACTCCTCTTTTAGCCCCTATCTTTTTTATCAGTTTTACCTTTGGGATTAGTGGGGCTATCTTAGCAGAGAGTGGTCTTAGCTTCTTAGGAATTGGTATCAACCCACCACAAATTAGTTGGGGAACGATTCTGAGTGAAGGGAAAGAGGTACTTGATGTTGCATGGTGGCTCAGTTTTTTCCCTGGTTTGATGATATTTCTAGTCACTTACTCTTTGATAAATATAAGTGATTACTTACAAAATAAAACAAATACAAAAGATAAGCAACTTGGATAAAATCAGCAAGCTTTTAAAACAAGAAGCTGCTAAAAGAGAAAAATCACTCCTTTTAGAGGAGAAAAACCCAGATCCACTCTGGGTTGCTAAAGTTTATAATGATGAATATATCTCTTTGATTTGTGCTCTTTTTGCGTATGGAAATGCTAAGCAGATAGTCTCTTTTTTAAAAAGTTTGGATTTTTCTTTGTTACAAAAAGAAGATGAACTCATAGTTACTAGTCTTGAAAAGTCTTATTATAGATTTCAAAATTCTAAAGACATTATAGAGTTTTTTAAAACTATGAAACAGATAAAAAGCCAAAACATCTCTTTAGAAGAAATTTTTTCATTAGGCTACCAAAAACAAAAGAGAGTTGTGGATGGATTGACTTCTTTAATTTCTTACATGTACGATATAAATCCATATAGAAGCAAAGGATATACATTTTTGCTGGGTCAAATTCCTACAAAGACTCCAAAATCAACATACAAACGCTGGAATATGTATCTTAGATGGATGGTAAGAGAAGATAATTTAGATATGGGGTTGTGGAAAAGTGTAGATAAAAAAGACCTTTTGATGCCTCTTGATACACATACTTTTGAAGTTGGAAAAAAGCTAGGATTGATTCAAAGAAAGAGTTATGATTTTCAAGCAGTTTTAGAAATGACAAAAGCATTACAAACAATTGATGCAAAAGATCCCGTTAAATTTGACTTTGCAATTTATCGTTTGGGGCAAGAAAAATTAGTTTAAAAAAGCTGATTTAATCAACTATTAATGCTCCAAAAGATATAATCTCAAAAATTTCTACAAGAAGGAAAAGTGTAATGAATGAGATTTTTACCTTTTTAGGTCTAATAAATCACAGCCACGGTTTCATATTTGTATCGCATATGTTACTTGTGGGCATTATAGTTCTTGTCATCGCTAAACTAGCAACTTCTAAAATGCAGTTAGTTCCAAGTGGCGTTCAAAACCTTATGGAAGCGTATTTAGAAGGTGTAATATCTATGGGTAAAGATGTTGTTGGTGAAGAGTTGGCTAGAAAATACCTACCATTGGTCGCAACAATCGGTTTGATTGTGTTTTTCGCAAACGTTATAGGAATTATTCCTGGTTTTGAATCACCATCAAGTAACATCAATATGACACTACTTTTAGCTTTAGTTGTATTTATTTACTATAATTATGAGGGTATCAGAGTTAACGGAGTTGTCAAGTATTTTGGTCACTTTATGGGACCTATGAAAATCTTAGCTCCTTTAATGTTCCCTATCGAGATAGTTTCTCATCTCTCTCGTGTAATCTCACTCTCTTTCCGTCTTTTTGGAAATATCAAAGGTGATGATATGTTCTTAGGCGTTATGCTTATGCTTGCTCCTTGGCTTATCCCGATAGTTTCATTTGGACTTTTAACATTTATGGCATTTTTGCAAACATTTATCTTTATGATTTTAACTTATGTTTACCTAGCAGGTGCTGTTTTAATCAGTGAAGACCATTAAAAGTATAGATGTGCCACAAAAACAAAGCATCATAGAAAGACTGATTAGTCTCTTGCAAGGAGCCTCATGGGCCCTTGCAGTTCTTGGTGCTTTTTATGCTTTTTCTCTCCTTTCTCCCTTTGGTTTTTTTGCAGCTCTTTTAGGTATGTTTTTGGGTATGTTACCTGGTTTTGTTCTAGTTGTTATATGTGAGTTAGCTCATCTTCAGTTTGAGAAATTTCATGAGCTTAAAAAGCAAACAGCTCTTTTAGAGCAAATACTAGAAAACTCAAACAATGATACAACGATATCTCATAACTGACCCCTCTTTTTATACTTCTGAACCTATCTCTTTTGAAAACAAACTTCACGAAGTTCTCTCTTCTTTTGAGGTAGATTTTATCTGCTTAAGAGATAAACAGACACAAAACTATAAAGCTTTGGCAAAAGTTTTTAAAAAATTTGAAAATAAACAGAGAAAGCTTCTTTTGCATACAGATTATAGCTTGGCTTCCCAGCTTGGTTTTTGGGGAGTTCATCTTCCCTCTTCACAGTTTCATGATATTAAAAAGGCAAAAGAGTTGGGACTTTATGTAGTTGTCTCAACACATACTTTTGAAGAAGCTTTACATGTAAAGACTCTTGGTGCTGATTTTATAACTTATAGCCCGATTTTTCACACACCAAACAAAGGCGAACCTAAAGGTTTAGAGAAGTTAAAAGAAATAAATGATAAAATTGATATCAAATGTTTTGCTCTTGGTGGAATCATCAGTGATGAGCAGATAAAACTCTGTGAAGATGCAGGTTCTTTTGGATTTGCCTCCATACGCTATTTTATAAAAGGTTAGTATATTATGTTTGAAGTTGTAATAGGATTAGAAGTACATGTTCAATTAAACACAAAAACAAAGATATTTTGTTCTTGTCCTACAAGTTTTGGCGAAGTCGCAAATACAAATGTTTGTACAGTATGTTTGGGCTTGCCAGGGGCACTTCCTGTTTTAAATAAAGAAGCAGTAAAAAAAGCGATTGCTTTTGGAACGGCGATTAATGCAACAGTACATAAAAAATCTATTTTTAACAGAAAAAACTATTTTTATCCTGATTTGCCAAAAGGGTATCAAATCAGCCAATTTGAAATCCCTATCGTTGAGGGTGGAGAGATTTTTATAGATTTTGAAGATGGTAGTACTAAAAGATTAGGTGTTACAAGAGCGCACTTAGAAGAAGATGCGGGTAAAAACAATCATCATGGTGAAGTAAGCTATGTGGATTTGAACCGTGCAGGAACACCTTTACTTGAAGTTGTGAGTGAACCAGATATGCGCAGTGCTGATGAAGCGATACGGTATCTTAAAAAGCTTCATGCGATTGTACGCTATCTTGATATCAGTGATGCAAATATGCAAGAAGGAAGTTTTAGATGTGATGTCAATATCTCTATTCGCCCACAAGGAGATACAAAACTATATACTCGTGTAGAGATTAAAAACCTAAACTCTTTTAAATTTATCCAAAAAGCTATCGAATACGAGATTGAAAGACAGAGTAATGCTTGGGAAGATGGCTTATATGAAAAAGAAGTGGTTCAAGAAACTCGTCTTTTTGATACAGACAAAGGTGTAACAAAGTCCATGAGAGGAAAAGAGGATAGTGCTGAGTATAGATACTTCCCTGATCCTGATTTACTTCCTGTTATAATCCCTGATGAAATGATGGCAGAATGTACTCAAATCCCAGAGCTTCCAGATGCAAAAAAAGCAAGATTTGTGAATGAATATGGCATTAAAGAGTATGATGCTTCTGTGATTACAAGTTCTGTAGATATGGCTTATTTCTTTGAACAGATGTTAGCACAAGGTGCTAATGCTAAAATGAGTGTTACTTGGTTAACGGTTGAGCTTTTAGCGAGATTAAAAGAGGGGCTTGGCATAACCACATCACCAGTAGATGCGATAAAATTAGCAACCTTAGTAAAACGTATCGAAGATGGTACTATTAGTGGTAAAGCTGCTAAGGAAGTTCTTGATTATTTGATGGAAAATGATACAAGTGTAGATGAAAGTATCGATAAATTAGGCTTGAAACAAGTGAGTGATGATGGTGCTATCATAGAGATAATCGAAGCTATCATCAATGCAAATACTGATAAAGTAACCGAGTACAAATCAGGCAAAGAAAAGCTTTTTGGCTTTTTTGTAGGACAAGTGATGAAAGAGAGTAAAGGTACTGCAAATCCAGCAAAAGTAAATCAACTTTTAAAAGAGAAACTAGGTTAAAATATATGAGTATCGCAGTAATAGGAGCTGGAAAATGGGGTCAAGCACTCCATTTTGCAATTTCACAAAACTTTACATGTAAGATTGCTTCAAGGACACCAAAAGAGATAAAAAATTTTGTCTCTTTTGAAGAAGCTTTGAGTTGTGATTATCTTGTTATTGCACTCCCTGCGCAGGTAGTCAGAGGTTGGCTTGAGAGATATGCAAGAACGGATACTTTTAAAAATAAAAAGATTTTAGTTGCCGCGAAAGGAATTGAAAAAGGGAGTGGGGCTTTTTTAAATGAGATTTATAAAGAGTTTGTCAGTGAAGAAAATCTCTCTTTTCTCTCTGGACCTTCTTTTGCGACAGAAGTGATGCAGTCTTTGCCAACTTGCGTGGTAATCAACTCTACAAATGAAAAACTCTCTTTAGAATTTGCCTCTTTTTTCCCAAATTTTATAAAAACATATACCTGTGTTGATGTCATAGGTGCTGAAGTAGCTGGTGCATATAAGAACGTTTTAGCCATCGCTAGTGGTATATGTGATGGTTTAAAACTAGGCAATAATGCCAGAGCTAGTTTGATAGCACGTGGACTCGTAGAAATGCAGCGTTTTGGGCTTTTTTTTGGCGCGAAGGAGTCTACATTTTTAGGGCTTAGTGGTGCAGGTGATCTTTTTTTAACTGCTTCTAGTGTCCTCTCAAGAAACTATAGGGTAGGGCTTTTTCTAGCAGAAGGAAAGAGCTTAAATGAGATTTTAGAAGAGTTGGGTGAAGTTGCTGAAGGTGTTTTCACGACTGAAGCGATTTTTGAGCTTTCATGTAAACACAACATCTACCTTCCTATAGCAAAAGAGGTTTTTTTGATTTTAAACGGCAAAGAGCCTAAAGAGAGCTTAAAAGATTTATTGGCTGATAAATGAAAAAAATAATTTTTCTTTTCCTACTTTTTGCTAGTATGGGATTTGCCAAATCAGTAAATCTTGAACAGATGATTTCTCAGATGATTTTAGTTGGATTTAGTGGAACTAAGACAGATGAAAAATGGGTTTTACAAATCGCAAGAGATATAAAAGATGAAAAAATTGGTGGAGTTATTCTCTTTGCTAAAAATATCCACTCACCAACCCAACTCAAAAAACTTAACTCCTTTTTACAGCAAAGCAATCCTAGTGCATACCCACTTTTTATAGCGATTGATGAAGAGGGTGGAAGTGTACAACGTCTTACCAAAGAGAATGGCTTTCATGATGAATTAGGCGCTTTTGAATTAGCATCAAAACATACGCTTAAAGATGCATTAGAGGAGTATACAAAACTCTCTTTAGAACTTCATTCGTATGGTTTCAATCTTAACTTTGCTCCTGTTGTTGATCTTAATCTCAACCCAAATTCACCTGCGATTGGTGCTAAGGGCAGAAGTTACTCTGAAAAAGAAGAGATAGTTAATGCTTATGCAAGTATTTTTTTAGAAGCGATGAGAAAAGAGGGTGTTTTAAGCACTTTAAAACATTTTCCAGGGCATGGAAGTGCTACGAGCGATACACATCACTCTTTTACAGATATCACAGATACTTGGCAGTATGAAGAGCTAAAGCCTTATTACAACTTTATAAAGTACAATCAAGTTGATTCTGTTATGGTTGGGCATTTAGTTCATAAGGGCTTTGATAAAGATTTGCCAGCAACTCTTTCTAAAAATATCGTTACAGGGATTTTACGAGAAAAATTAGGTTTTGATGGAGTTGTTATCAGTGATGATATGCAGATGAAGGCGATTAGCGATTATTATACTTTAGAGCAAAGCGTACTGAAAGCTGTCGATGCTGGTGTGGATATCCTTCTATTTTCAAACTACTTTTCACAAGATTCTAATATAGTCAAAAGAGTACATCTGATTTTGTCCAAAGCT
This sequence comes from Sulfurospirillum sp. UBA12182, assembly GCA_002742765.1. Classification (GTDB taxonomy): domain Bacteria; phylum Campylobacterota; class Campylobacteria; order Campylobacterales; family Sulfurospirillaceae; genus UBA6810. The sequence continues at coordinate 7,351 of DLUF01000086.1, forward strand.
TTGAAAGATGGTAAAATTTCTAAACAAAGAATTGAAAAATCTTATCAGCGGATTATTAAATTAAAAGAGAGAATAAAAAATGATATTGATTAAAAATGCAAAACTATCCGATGAAAACATCTGTGATATTCTCATTGAAAATGGAAAAATTGCTAAAGTTTCAAAAGAGATAGAACTTCCTAAAAATGGAAGAGTGATTGATGCAAAAGAGTGTTTTGTTTTACCTGGACTTGTTGATTTAAATGTCCGTTTAGCAAACTCAAAACTCAACAGTGATTCTTTGTCAAAGCTTACTCTAAGCTCTTTAAAAGGAGGCGTTACAACTAGTGTTATCATGCCTGATTTTACTCCAAGATTAGATAGCCCAACACTTTTAGAACACTTTAAAATCAAAGCTCAAATGCAAAAAGCATCTTTACATGTAGCTGCCCCTTTGGCAAATGAAGAGACACAAAAACTTAACAATATAGCTACTCTTCTAAATAATGGAGCAAGTGCTATCTGGGCAACTTCTTCAGTCAATGCAAATATCTTAAAACGTGGGTTTCAGTACGCTAGAATGAAAAAAGCTCCTATCTTTTGTCGATGCGATGAACCAAATTTAAATGACAATGGAGTTATGCATGAGGGTGAAGTCTCTGCTAGACTTGGTCTTCCTGGGATTTCTAAGTTTTCTGAAACATCTGAAGTTGCAAAGATTGCGGAACTCTCCTTGATGAATAACACAAAAATTATCTTTCAAACACTCAGTACAAAACGCTCTTTGGAGATTTTAAAAGAGATTAAAAAAATCAATAAAAATATCTATACTGAAGTCTCAATCCATCATCTTTGCAAAAATGACGAGAGTTGTGATGGCTTTAATACTTATGCAAAAATCTTACCACCTTTAAGAGATGAAGAAGAGAGACAAGCTCTTCTTAGTGAACTTCAAAACATAGATGCCCTAACGAGTGCTCATTCGCCTAGTTCTGTTGTAAACAAAGATGTTGCTTTTGAGAATGCAGCTTTTGGGATAGGTTCATTAGAGGAGTATCTTAGTTTATGCTATACCTACCTAGTAAAAAGCAAAATTATCACGATGAGTCGCTTAGAAGAGCTTTGCTGTACAAATCCAGCTTTTATCTTAGCGCAAGATGCCATAGGCAAGATAGAAGAGGGATATAATGCAGATATCGTAATCTTTGATGAAAAAATCTCTTTTAAAATAGAAAATAAAACATCTTTATACAACCAAGATACTCTATTTGGAAAAGTCATCAAAGTTATCAAAGATGGAGAAGTTGTTGAACTATGATACGTAAAATGAGTGTAGCAGGTAGTTTTTATCCTTATAAAGGGGAAGAAATTATCTCTACATTTGAGTATTTTCATCATATCGTAACTCACAAATTCCCAAATTCATTTCATTCAAAAGTTGCAAAAGCTTTGATAGTACCACATGCAGGATATGTTTATAGTGGTTTTAGCGCTAATTTAGCTTTTGAAAATGTTGGCTTTATCCCCAAAAGAGTAGTCATCATCGGTCCTAGCCATAAAGTTGCTTTTGAAGGAAAAAGCATTATCCCTTTTGAAGCTTATGAAACACCCTTAGGGGAGTTAAAAGGTGATGTCAGTTTTGTAGAAGAGTTAAAAAAGAAGTTTGACTTTAATCCTCTTGTTGCAGCACATGCTGAACATGCAACAGAAGTACAATTTCCATTTATCAAACACTTTTTTCCTGAAACAAAAATCGTTGAAATCGTTTATGGATTTCATCCTAAACTAGAGCCTTTGATAGAAGAGATTTTAAATTTAGATGAAACTCTTTTGCTCATTAGTACAGATTTGAGTCATTTTTATTCTCAAGAAGAAGCTAATGTTTTAGATGCTTATTGCATACAAGGGATGGAAGATTTGGATGAAAAGATTTTGTTCAAAGGCGAAGCTTGCGGGATGCAAGGCTTAATCGCACTTTTACATGTAAGCAAAAAACTCTCTTTAAAAATTGAAAGTATAGATTATAGAACAAGCGGAGATATCACAGGCGATAAGAGTCGTGTTGTAGGATATTATAGCGCGATAGTTTACTAAGCATTTAACCTCTCTTTATATACTTTCAAGAAATTTCACTTTATGGATTTGTTTTGAAATATAAATTTAAACCTTTACATGTTGTAATTTGTACGTCTTTGTTTATCGTACTTTTTAATAATTATTCATTTTTTAAAGAAGTCTTGAAAATTTATCCTTTTTCACTAGAAAATAGTCTTTTCCTTCTATCTCTAATCATCGTTCTTTTTTTGGCAATAACGCTAATTTTGATTTTATTTGCAACTCGATATACATTAAAGCCTATATTGGTTTTTTTCTTAATTATATCTTCAGTATTAAATTATTTTATGGTTACTTATCATATAGTGATTGATAGTGAAATGATAAGAAATGCAATGCAGACAGACTATAATGAAACATTTGATTTATTGAGTGTAGAGTTTTTTTTATACCTTTTTTTCTTGGGTATTTTACCTTCGATTTTTGTAATAAAAGCTCAAATAGAGTATAAGCCTTTCGTATCAAATCTTTTGTCTAAACTCAAATATACTGCTTTTATAGTAGGAATTGTTTTATTAATCGTTTTTTCTTTAAGCAAATTTTATACTTCATTTTTTAGGGAACATAAGCCTTTGAGATATTATACAAATCCAACTTATTTTCTTTATTCTTTTGGAAAATATATCAGTAAGAGTTATGAAGTTGCACCACGTTTTCATGAAGTTGGCAAAGATGCAAAAACAGTTCATGTTGAAGCTGATGAGAAAAAAGAGCTTATTATCCTAGTAGTGGGAGAAGCTGCTAGAGCAGATAGGTTTTCTCTCAATGGATATGATAAAAAAACAAATCCATTGCTTGAAAAAGAAGAGTTGATAAGCTTTTCAAATATGTATTCTTGTGGTACATCCACAGCTTATTCTGTTCCTTGTATGTTCTCTTTATATGATAAAGAGCATTATAGTTATAAAAAAGGTATTTCTACATCAAATATTTTGGATGTTTTAAAAGAGACTGGGGATATTAGTATATTATGGAGAGATAACAACTCTGATTCAAAGGGTGTTGCTTTAAGAGTTGAGTATGAAGATTTTAAAACTTCAAAAAATAATTCTAAGTGTGATGATATCGAATGTCGAGATGAAGGAATGCTTGTAGGACTCGATAAATATATCAAAAATCATAAAAATAAAGATATTTTAATTGTATTACATCAAATGGGAAATCATGGACCCGCTTATTATAAAAGATATCCTAAAGAGTTTGAAAAATTTAAACCTACATGTAAAACAAATCAATTAGAAAAATGTAGTACGGAAGAGATAAGTAACGCCTATGATAATGCAATTTTATATACAGATTATTTTTTATCAAATGTTATAAAGTTTTTAAAACCTTATTCAAAAGATTATGAAACTGCTATGCTGTATATGAGTGATCATGGAGAAAGCTTGGGAGAAAACAGCGTATATCTTCATGGTATGCCTTATTTGATAGCTCCTGAAAATCAAAAACATATAGCCTCTTTTATCTGGTTAGGTGAGGGAGAAATGAGAAAAGAGTATGATGAAGCTATTTTGAAGCAAAATAGACAAAATCTCTATTCACAAGACAATCTTTTTCATACGCTTTTAGGACTTTTTGAAGTTTCAACGGATGTTTATGAAAAGAGACTAGATATATTGTCAAATGCTAGAATAAATGAGGGAAAAGAGTGAGAAATCAACCAAAATATAATTTTTTTAAAAATACTACATATGCATTAAAAGGTTTGAGAGATATAATCTTGAGTGAAAAATCATTTAAAATAGAATTGATAATTATTTGTATATTGAGTATTTTTTTAGTTTATGTGGATATTGCTTTTTTGCATAAAATTTGGATGTTTAGTTCGATGTTTCTAGTTCTCATAGCAGAGGCTATAAATAGTGCAATTGAACGTGTTGTTGACCTTGTTACAAAAGAGTACCACCCTATGGCAGGACGTGCCAAAGATGTTGGAAGTAGTATAGTATTTTTAAGTATTGTTCATGCTTTCATCATATGGATATGCCTAATTTTAAAAAATTTTAATAGTATATCTTAGAGAGGTATAAACCATTTGGACTAACTTTGGCACTACTGTATCTTTTTTGAAGTTCAAGTTGCTCTTTTAGGTTTGTATCGCGAAATTTTCCTTGATTTATCTTGAGTGCAAAATCTACCATGAGTCTTACCTGACTTCTTAGAAAACCATTCCCTAGAAAATATATGATGATAAAGCCTTTATACTCATATGCTCCAGCTTTGTAAATCTCTCTTATATCACTTCCATTATCAGAGCCATTTTTTTTAAAAAAACCAAAGTTGTGGATACCAACAAAGGTTTGAAGAGTTGTATCTAAAGTTTTTGTATCAACACTCTTTACATGTAAAGTATAAGCGTGATAAAAAGGAGATGAATTTGTGGTTAAGATATATCTATATAATCTTTTTTTCGCACTAAATCTAGCATGAAATGCATCAGAGGTTTTTTCGATAGATTTTATCAATATATGAGGAGTGATAAGGCGATTGAGATTTCTATGAAGTAAACTTAAGTTTTCCCAAAAAGAGGGGATATCTATGTGGCAAACTTGCGAGAGAGCATGGACTCCTTTATCTGTTCTACCACTTCCAACTACTTTAGACTCTATACCAAGTCTTAGGAGAGCTTTTGTCAAGACCCCTGCGACTGTTTTTGTTTTTGTATCTTCATTTTGGATTTGGAAACCATTAAAATGGCTCCCATCATAACTCATAGTAATCTTGATTCTTTGCAAAGGCTAGTACCTTTTCGTTATCTTGTTGCGGTAAAAAAGAGTTGCTAAGATAAGTGTTCCAACGAACATAGCAGGTATAGTGTATAAACTCATATATTTTGCTAAAAGTGTTCCAATAGCTAAGTAGATAAAGATAACACTAAACATCTTTGGATAAATGTTTTTTTTATCGTATCTATAAGTTACAAGCCCAAAAGCCAAAGCAAAATAGATCGTAGCAATAGGGAAGAGGGCAATAAGAGCAAAAAAGATAAAATCAAATTCGATTTTATCAGAGTTTTTATAAGCTGACCAATACTCTTTTATACTCTCAACAGGAGAGAGGTAGTTTTGACTGAGTGAATTAATCTGCATCTTTTCAAAATCAATTTGTGTGATTTTATCTTCAGCGATTTGAAAAACTTTTCCATCTTTGAGATTGAGTCTTAAGATAGCATCTTTGTTTTGTACATCAGCGTGATGTGAGACGATAAGATTTTCAGGTTCATTTTGAGTTTTTTGTTTGTACATAACTATGTTTTTGTACTCTTCTTTTTCATCAATCTCATTGATATACACAAGCCAATCAGAAAACTTCTGTCCAAATTCAGTTGCTTTGATGTTGAACTTTGCTTCAATTCTCTTATAATCTATGAAATTGTTATGTAATTGTTTTGAGAGTGGAATTAAAATTAAAAAATCAATAACAAGGATAAAAGAGAGCAAACTAGCAACGACCAAAAAGAAGTTTTTTATCTTTTTTGGGTCATATCCTAGAGTAAAAAGTACGATTGTTTCATTCTCTTTTGAGAGGTTGTATAAAGAGATACAAACAGCTATAAAAAAAGTGATAGGTAAAGTATAAATCAAAATTCTAGGCAAAAGATAGATATACATAAGTCCTAATTCAAAAAAATCCACTTTTATAATAGAAGTAATGCTTGCTAATTTGATAAAAAAGATAATAGAAGTTATAAAAAAAAGTGTAAAAAACAAAGAAGCAAATAAAGAACTAAAGTTTTTTAACAGATAGTGGTTTACTCTATTCATAAATCATCCCTAAAAATCTTAAAATCTCAGTTTCAAAACACCAAGTTACAAAAAGTCCGATGGATAAAAAAGGTATAAATGGAAGTTCATATCCTCTTTTTGAGACAACAAAAAATACAGGCAAACAAATCAAAGCAGCTATATAAATCGCACTTAAGCCAAGTTTGACTCCCAAAATCCCACCTATTACACCAGCGATGATGATATCCGCTTCCCCCATCGCCTCTTTTTTGATAATCCAAGAGATAATGATGCGAAGGAGTGCAAATCCTCCCGCTAAAAGTAAAGCAGATTCTACGTTAGTTAAAAAGTTTCCACTTAAAGGAGCGAGTAGTAAAGCTGGTATGCTTAGATTGTCTGGAACTGCTTTATACTTTAAATCAATCGCACTTAGAGCAAGAAGTAAAGAGAAAACAATAGCTATGATAAAAGCATCAAACATATTTTGGCTTTTTAAAAAAGCAAGTAAAAATATCAAACCACTTAAAAGTTCTATAAGAGGATATTGGAAAGAGATTTTTTGGTCACAAAAAGCACATTTGCCTCTTAAAAATAGCCAAGAAAAGATAGGAATGTTGTGATACCACTTTAAAGGGTTTTTACATTTTGGACAATACGAAGCAGGAAATGCAACGCTTTTACCTAAAGGAAGCCTTAAGATGAGGACATTTAAAAATGAACCAACACAAACTCCTAAAACAACAAATATAAAAAGTTCCATTATAATGCACCAAACCTTCTTGAAGTACTTTTGTATTCGCTAATGATAGTTTCTAACTCTCCTGTACTAAAATCAGGCCAAAGAGTCTTTGTAAAAAAGAGTTCAGCATAGGCTGATTGCCAAAGTAAAAAGTTAGAGAGTCTCTTGTCCCCTCCAGTTCTGATGAGTAAATCAACATCAGCAAACCCATGTGTATCTAAAAAGCTACTAAAAGCATCTTCATCTAGCTCTTTAGCATTTTTTATAGCCTGATTTACAGCTCTTAATATCTCATTGCGAGAGCCATAGTTGATAGCAAGAATTTGTGTTAAACCTTTACAATGAGCAGTTTTCTTTTTTAAATTATCAATCGCATTTTGCAAAGTGGAAGAAAATTTTGAGATATCTCCGATAACTTCAAAGCGAATATCGTTTTTAACGAGAGTCTTTTCCTCTTTTTTTAAAAATTTTGCTAAAAGTTGCATCAAAAAATCAACTTCACTTTTAGGTCTTTTCCAATTTTCTGTACTAAAAGCATAAAGCGTGAGGTACTTGATGCCTAAAGTTGCGCAATACTGTGTTATCTCACGTACTTTTTTTGCGCCTTCTTCATGTCCAAAAGATCTGTTTTTGTTTTGACGTTCAGCCCATCTGCCATTGCCATCCATGATGATTGCTAGATGGTTTAACTCATTTCCCATACTCTTTAGCCTCTTATATCTAACATCATTTTATCTATCTCATATAGGGGTGCTATCTCTTTGTTGAGTTTTATTAAACAAGGTATTTGTAATGTCTCTAACTCTCTTTTCAAAAAGAAAAAGCTCTTTTCAAACAACACATCAATCAAAAGTTCAAATTGGTTATTTTTCCTTGATAAAAAGCCTTTTATAGGTCCTAAATTATCATAGGCTAGATAAAATCTTAGCTCATTTTCAAAACTTGCTTGAAATTGTACTAAGATTGGCTTGTCATAACTCTTAAAAGGGAGATGAATTACGCCATCATTGAGAGCTAAAAGCATGTTTGAAAGAGATTTGAAGATACTTTTTGGAATCTCACTTACTGCCATATTTTCAAGTAGCCAGTTTTTAAAGTATCGTGTTGGAAACTCTAAAGTTTGAAACTTTGTAAAAAAATCTTTGATATCAACATCTAAAAACTCATCTTCATCTTGCAAAAAAGAGGGCTTTTGTAAAAGTCCTGAGATAGT
>DLUF01000050.1:0-27475 GCA_002742765.1 Sulfurospirillum sp. UBA12182
TCAACCCATACTTTAGCAATTGCAGTTTTTCTTTTTCCAGTTGCATAAACTTTTGCCATAATTATTTTCCTTCTGACTTGCTAACTTGTGCAGTATGAGGATGTTCACTACCTGCATAAACTTTAAGCTTTTTGATCATATCTTTTGCAAGATTTGTTTTAGGTAACATACCACGAACTGCTAACTTATAAAGTTTTGCTGGGTTGTTTGCTAAAAGATCCGCCAACTTATCACTTTTTACACTTCCAAAATATCCAGAGTGTCTATGATAGAATTTTGATTCTGTTTTTGTTCCGCTAAACTCTACTTTATCAGCGTTGATGATGATAACAAAATCACCACAATCAACATTTGGAGTAAAGCAAGGTTTGTGTTTGCCTCTTAAAAGCGTAGCAACCTCTGTAAGTATTCTACCGAATTTCTTACCAGTTGCATCAACAACGATCCAATCGCGTTGTACTTCGTTTGGCTTAATTGTTTTAGTCATTCTCATTATAAGACCTTTGCCAAAATGTTTTTTAGAAGTGAGATTGTAGTTAATTTATCCTTATAGTTAGCTTAATTTTAGCTTTTTATAAGTTTTTAAATTCTACGCCCTCTTCTCGTATATAACACAAGTATGCAACTACTGGTAAATTATAAATTTCTCTTAGAGCATTTTTGTAGAGTGCAACTTGTTGCAGATGCTCCTCTTGAATGTTTGCAGAGCTTTTATAATCAAGGATAAACACTTCTCTCTCTTTTTCTATGAGCAAATCTATCTGTTTTCTTTGCCCATTATAAATCAAAGGCTGTTCTTTTAAAACTCTTTTTGCATCTTTTATGATTTTACTAAACTCTTCACTCTCTAACAAGTGAACAATCCTCTTTTTTATCTCTAAAAGTGCCCTCTGTCCTAAAAGTAAAAGATATCTGTTATACATAGCTTTATATGCTAATTCTAAGGACTCTTTGGAAAAATCTCTCATCATCTCTAAGCAGTAATGCATCGCTAAACCATACTGACTTGCATAAAAGTTATTTCCCTCTTTTTCCTCTTCAACAAGTTCTTGTTTTTGAGAGCCAAAACGAGTAAAATTCTCTTCCATCTTTACTAAATCCACTGGTTTGAGAGTAGCTTGTTTGGTTTGTATCTCCCCTTTTGTCATAGGAGAAAGTCCTAAAAGTTCAAAAGCACTTCCCTCTTTTTTGGAACAAATCATCAAAGAAGACTTAGCTCTTGTAAAAGCAACATAATAGACATTTAACTTATCTTCTTCTTCTAACATCTTCTCTTTTGCTTTTGCTTCTTGGTATCTTTCATCGAGATATTCTCTATTTTTTACTCTTTGGTAAAGCGCTTTAAGATGGATATCTTCATACTCATACAGTAGTGTGTCTGATCTGTTGTTTGGTGCTTGCAATCTATCTACTACCAAAACATGCTCAAACTCTAAACCTTTTGACTTGTGAATAGTGAGGATTTTTATGCCATCATTATCCTCACTTTTTGCCTCATCACTGAGAGTATCACACTCAAACAAAAAGCTCTCTATATCGCTATATCTTGAGGCGACTTCAACAAGCTTGATGATGTCTAAATCTTGTGAAAAAAGTTTATAGCGTCTTACAACTTCTATGATGATTTTTGCTGGAGGAAGGTTTAAATCTAACCACGAGATAACAACATCTTCTCGAAAATCTTCTCCACAAAGTGCCAAAAAGTTTTTCGCATAAAGCTCTTCTTGAAAATAAGCATATTTTAAAAGGTTTAAGACTCCTTGAACCATCGGCACTTGTATCAACTTCAAAGTCGCTTCGGTTTGTACTTTTACGCCCTCTATCTCTTTTAAAAGCAACTCTTGGATACTTTTTGCATCTTTGTTTTGATGCACTAAGATAGCAATATCTTTACATGTAACGCCATGAGAGAGCAAAGAGTTGATGTTCTTAACGATGAGAGCTTGTATGTCATCAACTTGAGTTACATTGACATAACCTATCGCATCAGAGTTTACCTTTTGTCTCTCATAACCTTTTATCAAGTCTCCAAAAGTATCATTTACAAACTCTACTACATTCAGTGAGCTTCGATAGTTTGTATCAAGGATATCTCTTTTTACACGGAACTCTTTGACACTATGTTCAAACAGCTCCTTTGCCCCACCACGAAAACGGTAGATTGATTGTTTAATGTCTCCTACAAAAAAGAGAGATTTGAACTCTTTGATTCCAACACCAGAGACGATTTCTCGCATCAAAGGCTCTAGTATCTTAAATTGTAAAACATTTGTATCTTGAAACTCATCTATAAGCATATGTTCTATCTTGCCATCAAGCCTAAAGTATAAAAACTCTTTTGTTATCTCATTTTGCAACAAAGAGTAGATGATGTTTGTAACATCACTAAAACTTAGGGTGCTTAACTCTTTATTTAAAACTCTTAAGGTGCTTTTATAGATGCTGTACAAATCCCCAAGTTCCCCTAAGATATAAGCTTCTCTTCTTTGAAGATATATTTGCAACTCCTCTTTAAGTGCAAAAAACAACTCCTCTACTGCATCATTGACATGCTTTTTATAATCCCAATACGCTAAAGACTCTTTTTGTAAAAATCCTTTTCCAAGAAGTTCACTGATATCTTTACATGTAAAGGTATTTATCGCTCTTGTAGAAGCGTTGCATTTTATAAAATGCTCTTTTAAAGCCTCTAGGAGTTCAAACACTTTTTCACTATTTGCTAAGTGTGCTTTAGGAAATAGTGAAGCATCAAACTCACCCTCTTTTTGGTAAAAACTATCCAAAAGCTCAAAAACAGAAGAGAGTTTTTGCTCTTCGTGCAAAGCAAATCTTATCAAAGAGTCATATTTTTTATTTTGGATACAAATTCTTAAAAACTTTTCCACAAGATTTGTGTCAACAAGAGAGCTTTCAATCCCAAAATCAGGCATTATCCCAGCATGAAGAGAGAATTTTCGCAATATCGAAGCAAAAAATGAATCAATAGTCGAGATACTCAAATCTTCATTTAAAAATCTTTTTAAGATAGTCCCTTTTCTCTTGATAATCTCCTCTTTAGAGATGCCAACTTGCAAAGAGATATCTTCAAGTTCATTTTTTTCTTCCAAGTTCACTAATGTTTCAAAAATCCTACTTTTCATCTCACTAGCAGCTTTGTTTGTAAAGGTGAGTGTGAGTATCTTAGAGGGACTTGCTCCAAGATATAACAAAGAGATATAACGTACACTAAGAGCGTATGTCTTGCCACTTCCTGCACTTGCATGTAATGCCAAATACTTTTCAAACATCATTCTCTCCCACACAAGATAACATAAGGGCAAAAAACACAAGGAGAAGAGCTTTCACACTTTGGAAACTCTGTTATAGGCTCTTTAAACTCTTCTAAAATCTCGCTCAATTTTTCTAATTTTTCTTCTAAAAAACTCTCTCTCGTGAGCATTCCACTTTGAAGTTCATAGTAGTAAACACCTTCTACATCGCCCAAACTCTTAGCTAAAAGATAGTAAAACTCTAACTGAAAATCCACTGCTTTCTCTATCTGTTTTTGGCTTATAAGAGGTACTTTTCCACTCTTATAATCGATAACACTCAAGGCATTTTCAAGTGTATCTATCCTATCTATCTTTCCTTCTAAGATGTAGCCTTGAAAGTCTCTTTTGAACTCTTTTTCCAAAGCATAGACCCGATATCCACTCTTAAACCTTTGTGCTTCATTTTTACAAAGTGTTTGGAGTTTTGAGAGCCAAAGGTCTATATGAAATCTCCACGTTAAGCTCTTTTGTTCACTCAAAAGATACCTTCTTAACGCTATCATCATCTCATTTTCATCTAAAAAATACTTATCTTTTAAAACATAATGCAAACTCTCATGAAGTAAGTTACCAACATCTGCTTCACTCACTTTAGAATCTGGCATTTTTGCTTCACGAAGTTTCATGATGTATTTGTAGTAAAACCATCTTTTACATGTAAGCAGTGTTTTTAATTTACTAGCTGAAAGCGGTGCATCTTGGAGTTTATAGCTTATCTTTGTATCTTCGAGTTCAAATCTATCTTTTTTTGGAAAAGACTGAAAAATCGGTTGCATATAGCTTATCTCATCTACATTCACTCCGCCTTTTAAGCCCAACTCGCTTAAAAACCTTGATGCCATGCTTTGTTCATTTTGTGTGAAACTTATAGCCACAGATTTAGCATTGAAAAGTAATCTCGCATAAAAATATCTTTGCAAATTTTCTCTGTCATTTTGGCTTGGGAGATTTGCTTTTTCTCGCACATGAGAGCTCAAAAACATATCTTTTTTACTTCTTTTTGGGATAAAATCATCGTTAAAATCTACGATAATCACCCCTTTATAAGAGACTCCTCGACTCTCTAAAGGCCCCATAACAGTTATCTTGCCACCCATAACATCATCTATGCTAACACTTCTAAGTCGGTTTAAAAAGAGTTTCATCGCTTTTTGTAACTGCATGGTTTGAAGGTTTTCTAAGAGTCTGGAGAGTCGGAACAACTCTTCCTCAAAAAGCTCTAACTCTCTTTTTGTTTTAAGCCCATAGGTCTGTAAAAAGTTCTCATCTTTTGCAAAAACACTTAAAAGGTTGATTATCTCATCAGCACTGCAACGCTCACTCCATTTTGACTTAAAAGACTCTATGATACTCTCATCTACCCTTAAGCGAGAGAGTCTTAGGCGGTGTTGTATCTCCTCTGGTTCATATAAAAACTTTTCTAAAGCTTCTAATGTCTTGTACAAAACAGAGTCTGTGAAACTCTCTCCCATCGCAAAGTTTAGATTTCGCCAGTTATCAAGTCGCTTTAAAGTAGGTGCAAAACTCTCATCTGGCAGTACAACCACGATATCTTCTGGTGCTATGCCCTCTTTTACAAAAGCATTTATCTTCTCATGAACAAACGAACTTTGCAAGAGACGAGAACTAAAGCCTTTGATATCTATATGTGGAGAAGATTTTGAAAGCTTTTTTTCTTGTTCGATTTTTCCTTTTGTAATATCAAGGATATAGCTATACCCTGTTTGCAAAGTAAGCCCAAAATGTTCTTGAGAAACTTTTATCATCTTGTGATTAAACTCGTTTACATGTAAAGAGATACAAAGCGGTTTTAGCTTGGCGATTTTAGATAAAAGCTCTATCTCATAGTTGTTTAAAAAACCTTCAAGATGGAGTAAAAAACCCTCTTCATGCTGCATGATAAAATCTTCATTTATCTCATAAACTTCTGGCAGGGTTATCTTGTCATAAAGAGATTTTTCTTCTAGAGCTTTTGTATATCTTTGTAAAAGATTTTCCAAGATATCAAGGTGTTCATCAAACGTGGCATAAGTATCTGCCATCTTTAGAGTAGATATAGCTGTTTTTTCATTTGCAAGTTCTTCAAAAAAACGAAACAGATAACTAGAGTTTTTCAAAAAACTCAAAAATTCTCTCTCGATTTTTAGCTCTTTAAAATTCTCAAATTTACAAGCTTCTAAAAGAAGCAATACCCTTGTATCTTCATCAGCAAGAGTTTTGTTAGCAACAGTGATGGCTTTTGCTTCAAACTCTGCGATGCTGTAAGCTTTTGGGAGAAGTTGGTTTGTCTCTAAAAAAGAGTTATAAAACTCTCTTACACATCTTGAAGTTGGAAATATCTGTGTCATTTTCTCTCTTGTTTGTTTTTTAAACCATTTTTGCCACTTGGCGAAAATGGTTATTGTTGTTTTACCCTTTTCACAAATCTTTATTAGATTTTGTTTTTATCAAAAAATAAAAGTGATAAAAGAATATACCTAAATAAAGGGCTTTGTGAAAATTTATTTTCTATTTTATTCAAAATTTGTTTTTTATTTACCAATAAAATAAACCATGTTTTTCTTTTCACCTTCTCTTGATAATTCATCACTATCAACCATCTTATACACAATCCTTCTTAAATAACTTATATCCAAATCATCGGTTCTTTTATGAATCTCAGAAGTTTTACTATGTGGATGTATTTTCAAGTATTCTTTGATAAGTGCTCGGAGTTTTAGTATTGTTAAATGATGTAAAATATAACAATAAATTAAAATTTAACTTGTACTAATACAAGGCAACTTATCACTGCCTAAGCTACTTGTTTTGATGCAGAAAATAACTTACTTTTAACTAAATCTTTTAAAAAATCGTTTAAATTGGTAAATTTAATTCTCTTTCTAAAAGTATCAAATGTAATTTCATGTGATAAAATGGTGGTTAATTGTTGCATAAAAGAATCTGTACAGACATCAACACCATCAAAATTTAATATAACTAAATCATCATTTTGCTCAAGTTGGCTTTTCACCATATCTTTTATTTTTATACCTATTTGATGGCTTGTCAAAGGTTTAAATTCTTTAAGTTCTATTGTAAACATAATCTTTATCCTTTAAAAATCAAAAAAATCATCAAATGCATCATCTTCATAATCACTCGGTTCTGCATTAAATATCTTTTTTGTATCGATATCATGTTGACAAACAATGATAATTTGAAAATGTGTTCCATTCAAATCGTCTTTTTCTTTTTCAATTATACCATTTTCATACTTGTCATTAAAAGTTATTTTATACTCATTTGTTCTACAAATTATTTCACCATTTGACTCCAAAACAAATTCTTTAAGTTTTGCAAGCCCATTACCTCTGCTTGGCATTGTTTTTATATGCCTAGTTGTATTTATCTCAAAAGCTTTGCGAAGTATCTCTTTTCTTGATAATTCAGGATATGCATCTTCCATACTGTTGATTATCCCCATTCCACTATCTGATATACCAATTTCTATTTGATTAGGACTATAGTATTGAGCACAGACATATCCTGGTTTTTCTATTTGTCGAGAGCTAACTGAAAACTCTCCACCCGCACTATGCTCTAAAATATTATCTACGATTTCATATGTTGTAAGCAATATACCTAAGATAAGATGCTTTTTTACTCCCAAATGTGATTCTAATATTTTTTTCAATCTCCCATCAACAAAATCAGGGTCACCATCTTTTTGTATCTTTGTGCATTCAAGCATATTGTTTGAGACTTCATGTCTGTTAAAATTTTCTTCGATATCAAAATGAAAGTTTTTAAAAAAATCAGCTCTTTGCAGATACGAAATAGCATTTTCTTCATAAGCAATTTGTTTGATAAAGCTCTTTTTACTCTCAATTAAAGAAGACAAATAAGATATTCCCGCTGGTTTTGAAAATTTTTTTCTAAAAAGAAGCTTTGTATCTTCTGCAATATCGTCAAATTGTTGCGCCAATTTATTGATAAAAGTAAAGTCAATATCTTTATTTATTTCAATTATATTCATGCTCTTCCCTCGACTATCTTTATCTCTTCATCACTCAAACCATAGAGTTTATAGACCATAGCATCTATCTCTTTATCTGTTTTTTCTATCTCTGCTTTGAGTTTACATGTAAGGTCTTTGTCGTGTTCAAAAAGGCTTTGCCAGAGTTGTTTGAAGTTGCGCTCTTCCAGTTTGTCAGTAAATTTTATCTTTTTAGCTTTTGTGTACTCTCTTACAAACTCTTCGAAGCTTAACTCTTCAAAGTTTTCAAGTTTTTTAGAGAGTTTTTCAAGTTTGAGTTCGTCTAAAAAGTTTTGTTTTGTACTTTGTAGCTCTTTGTTAAGCTCAAGCATCTTATCTGCTTTTTGGATAAAGGGCTCTTGTTCTTGTAAGCTTATCTCTTTAAATGGAAATTGTCTCAAATCTTTTAAAATAACTTTAGGAAACATTTGTCTTACAGCTTTAGCAGTATTTTTTATAAAATAATAAGATATCAACGAGCTATTTAAAATAGCTAAAACATACTTTAATGATATTTTTTTATCTTTATTTTGATTAATACAAATATTACTCATATTAAATAAGAATACTTCTTTTTCGTATGTTGCTATAATGCTATTTGGATACTTGCCTGTTATTTCCCTAATTATAATTTTTTCATCATTAAATAGATTAAATATTCTAGGGGCTGCTAAGTGTTCGCCATATCTAAGATATAATCCTGACCATGATACAAAATATCTTCCAACGTCTTTACCATCTAAATATTTAAAAGTTTTTTCATCAAACTTGTAATCATAATCGTAAATCCTATTCTTGACATCTTCTGCACTTTGTTTAGGATTTCCTTTTCCTTTTTCATAAGCTTTTAATCCTGCTTTTATTTGTACTATCTCATCTAATATTACAGAATTATTTTGCATCTTTTCAATTAAAGAATCACTAGTATCATCTGAAAAAACTCTAAATTCCAATCCATCATTTTTTAAAAAACTGTCTTGTAATTTATTATGAGAAAAAACAAACTCTGTACCTTTACTCACTAGAACTTCAAAGTTATTTTGTGATATTTTTTCTTTTTTTGCTAAAAGTATGATAGTTTCAACATTTACATTCTCAAACGAATAGCCTTCTAAGTTAATGATTTGATTTATTTTTGAAGTATCTAAAATATGTTTTCTCAAGCCTTGACCAGAATAAACCATAAGCCAAGCATTTGGAACAATTAAGCCATACAAGCTATTTTGTTTTATTAGAGTAATTGACTTTTCTATAAAAAGTAAATATGTATTGATTTGGTATTGTGCGGAGTTAAAAATTTTAACATAATAATCTTTTTCATTTTGAGAAATATTTTCTCTTGCAAATACATAAGGTGGATTACCAATAACGACATCAAACCCACCATTTTTAAAAACTTCAGGAAACTCTTCCTCCCATACAAAAGCATTATCTACCACACTCTTATCATCTATAAGAGAGTTTCCGCACTTTATCTTATCTGCCAAGCTTGTAAGGCATCTTCCTTTTTTAGCTGTTCTTAACCACAAAGAGAGTTTTGCTATCTCTATGGCATCTTCATTGATATCTACGCCATAGAGATTGTTTTCAAGCACACTCTCTTCCACCATATAACTTGCGAACAAGTCACCCATGAGAGCTAGGTCATTTTGCAGTCTTTTGTGCTCAGCGATGAGAAACTCCAAAGCTTGGTTGAGAAATGCTCCACTCCCGCAAGCAGGGTCAAGGACTTTTACATGTAAGAGCCACTCTTTGTAAGAGAGGAGATTTTCTTTTGTCTTTTGTTCACGCTTTGTAAGTTTTTTGAGATTGTTAGGAGCTATAACCTCTGTGAGTTCTAGCTCTTCTCTTTTCTCTTCACACATCTTGCCAAGAGTGTTTTGCACGATGTAGCGGGTGATGTACTCAGGAGTATAAAAAACTCCATCTTTTTTGCGTTTTGATTTACTTTTGTCAAAGTCTATGTGTTCTATGCTTGCTTGTATCTCTTCAAGGTCAGTTAAACTCTGTTCAAAGATATGTCCGAGTATATTTACCCCAACTTCACTCGCAAAGTCATAATCACTGAGTTTTTGTGCTTCTAAGTCTAAGACTTCATTGTCTATGATGAGACTATCGAGTAGCTCATCTTTGGCAAAAAGTCCGCCGTTGTATCTTGGGATGTTTAACTTTTCATTGCCTTCGTTGATAGCGTGAAAGTAAAACTTGTAGATATCATAAAGCGTATAGTTTGTAAACTTTTGATGCTTAAACTCTTGCCTTATCTCTTTGATAGTATTGGCTTGTAAAAGTCCTCTATCCTCTGCAAAAAGGATAAAGATGATGCGGTCACAAAGCTTTTGTGTATAGCGTAGAAGTTCTGTTTTTTCGATAGTTGGATTGTTTTTGAGGATATTTTCAAAGAGATGGTTTCTAAAATGACTAAAGTCTTTATAAAGCTCTTTGGAGATGCTCGCTTCAAATGAAGCTGTTTTTTCTTTTAGTTTGAGAGGAATACCCTCTTTGATACTCTCATAAGAGAGCAAAAGATGGAGTTTTTTAAAGCCCTCATAATCCAAATCAAAAAGAAAAAACTCTTCATAAGCCGTACTTTTATCAAAGTAAAATCTCAGCTCATCAAAGTTGGAGATGATGACGTACTTTGCATTTGAGTGTTGGGTGAGATACCAAAAGGCTTGTTGTTCTACTTTGTCTAGGTTTTTTGTTTTTTGGTCTTTAAGCTCGATGATGCCTATGACTTTTTTATCAAGATAGATAACACCATCTGCTTTTTTGCTGTCTGTTTCGTTTTTCTTTTCTCTCTCTAGGTTAAACTCACTTGGGTTTGTACTCTCTAAGGTGTAGCCCAAACAACTCTCAAAGATATCTTTTAAAAATCCATCTTGATACTTCTCTTCTTTGACTGTTTTGAGAAAATCAAGTTTGGCTTTGTAGCTTTGATAGCTTGCCCATCTAAGAGCAATCAAACCTTCATCTTGAGAGATACTTTGCAGTACAGAGTTTTGAAACATAGACAAGAGAAAAACCTTTATGATTATTTGTAGTTTTTATTTTATCACAAAGAGTTAAAACTCTAAATAAATATTGCGATTTGAAATCTTACATGTAAAGATAAAAAGAGGAAGAAACCCTCTTCCTCTTAGAATTTTAATGAGTGATTTTAGTTCCTAGCACTTGTAGAAATTTTGCCATCCACTCAGGATGAGCTGGCCATGCAGGTGCTGTGACGAGATTGCCATCAACTGTTGCTTGTGTAACTTCGATACTAGCATAAGTGCCTCCAGCTTTTGTGACTTCAGGAGCGCACGCTGGATAAGCAGAACAACTTTTGCCAGATAAAACATCAGCAGCAGCTAAGAGTTGTGCCCCGTGGCAGATAGCAGCGATAGGTTTGTTTGTACTTGCAAAGTGACGTACTATCTCTAAAACTTTTGGATTTAGTCTTAGATACTCAGGCGCTCTACCACCAGGGATAACAAGCCCATCAAAAGAGCTAGCATCTATCTCATCAAAAGTTGCATTGAGAGTAAAGTTGTGTCCTGGTTTTTCACTGTATGTTTGATCACCTTCAAAATCATGTATAGCAGTTCGGATAAACTCTCCTGCTTTTTTGTCTGGGCAAACTGCAAAAACTTCATGTCCAACAGCACCCAATGTTTGGAAAGGAACCATTACTTCGTAGTCCTCGACATAATCTCCAACTATAAACAATATACGTTTTGCCATGTTTTCTCCTTCATAAGATTTCTTTGATTATACTCCTAAAAGGTTACAAAATGGTAAATATATTTTTAAAAAATCACACGATTAAAAAGAAAGTCCTAAAATATTTCTGAAAGATGAGAGTCTTTACATGTAAGGACAAACCCCTTACATGTAAAAAGATTTAATTAGCAAAAACTTCGTGTTTGTTATAAGCTTGAAGTCCGTTTATGGTTACTAAAGTCAAGATTTGCCAGCGACCTGGCTTGTTGATTTTGATATCATGAAACTCAAAAACTCCATTTTTAGGATTTTTGAGGATAAATTCTTGGTTAAATTCATTTGTTTCTGGACGAGAGACAACAAGTTTTACTTCTGCATTTTCAACAAGAGTGTTCTTGTTCAAGTCTTGTATACTCATTGAGAAACTGTTTGGTTGATTCATATTAAATTTTTTTGTTTGATACGAAAGAGAAAAATTCTTTTCAAACTCTTTTTGTGCTTTTTGTAGTTGATTGTAATTTCTATCAACATTTTGGTATCTATCAAGATAAAAGCTATCCATTTGGACTGGATTATCAAGAGCGACTTTTATCGTAGCTATACATGCGATAACGATAAACACGATTCCTGCGATTATAGAATGAGGCCAATAATTTTTTTCTGTTTTTACATTACTTTTTGACATTTTATTTTTTCACCTTTCTCCAAATTATACCTGCGAAAAGTATAAACAAAAATCCATAAACAATCACTTTAACTAAATTTATAGTATTTTTATTTGAGCTTCCAATCGCACTTTGAAGTTCTATATTTTTTGAACTAGCAATCTGTTCTACGATATCTGCGTAACCATTTATCACAGCTGCATTGACATTGTCATTGTTTTTCTTTCCAGTTAGGATAGGGATAATCGTACCTGTCCAAGGGAAAGGACTAAGAATAGCATCTTTATCAAAAGCTTTTTCAAGCTCTTTTGAGTGTATGATATCAACTTTTTTTTCAGCTGGAGCTATGGTTAAGAGGACATAAGGGGGCTTAAAAGTAGAAACTTTTTGTAATTCATACTCTGCGATTGATTTTCCATCTAAAGATTTTGGTACTGATACAAAAGCACTGATACCAGTTCTTTGAAAAAGTTCATCACCCATAGTTTGGACTTTTTCAATAACTTTATCATTGAGCAACCCACCATTTTCTACAACATAAGATGTTGCATTTGCGCATGTAACCAAAAGAAAAAGCGCGATGAGCAGATGCCCACCACGCTTGAAGATAAATAACTTGTTCATATTAACCTATGAACAAATGATTTGGTGTTAGTACAGACCATGCCGTAATAGCCGCTGAAATAATTAGTGCTACAACTATTATTTTATCAATATTATCAGCCATCTCTACTCCTTCACCACTTTTAAGTTTGCATTATCCTTGCTAATCATTTTGATAGCTTGAGGATTTTCTATCGTATATGGCTTATCAGCAACTCTTTGTTGTTCTAAAATACCAAGATATGTTAAAACAGCTAAAATCGATAATAATAACACAGTAGCAATCAACATACCAGTTATGCCATTTAACGAAAATATGTGTCTATTTGTATTTTCACTCATAACTAATCCTTACTCTGTTAATGACAAAATGTACTCGCCAACAGCTTGTTTTTGAATACCTGTTAAACGACCATCATTAAATGCTGGCATGTTACCAATAACACCAACTTTACCACGGTTAAGTACTTCAACTACAAATTCTGCATGACCATAAGTCGTTAAATCTGGAGCTGAACCCTCCATACCTTTACCGTCTTCGCCATGGCAAGCACTACATGTTGCCCATAACGCTTCACCAGTAGCTACTAAATCTGGATTTTTACTTTGTCCAGTTTTAGAAATTTTTTCTACCATGTAAGCAGCAACAGCTTTAGCACTCTCTTCATCAAGTAATCCAGCAGGCATTTCACCTAGAGGATAGTTTGAGCCTTTTGTACCATTTACGATAGTGTGTACGATAAAGTCTTCAGTAGCCCAAGCAGTTAAATCTTGTGCTTTACCATTGATACCATCTCCAGTAATTCCATGGCATGGAGCACATTGAACAAAGAAAACACCTTTACCCATCTGTTTTAATGTTTCTTTATCAGCATTACTCCACTTGCTTTCAAATCTATCATTATAGGCTTGAACTTCTTCATTATACTCACCAATTTGTGAATATGCATTAAGAGGGTATCCCGCTAGGAAATACCAAATTGCCCATATCGTAGTCAATAAAAACATAATTGCCCAGCCCATTGGTAGAGGGTTTTTATACTCTCCAATGCCATCCCAGTCATCTCCTGTTAACTCACCAGTGCTTTTATCTGTTTTCATCTGTTTGATGTATTTACCAGCCACAAATCCTGTGATTATGATAATTGCAGCTGCACCGATTAGTGAGAGAAGATTTACATTATCACTCAACCAATTCATTATTGCTCCTCTTTTTGTTTCTGTTCTTCAATCGGCTCAATCTTTTCAACAGGGGCATCAGTGATATCATCATTCAATGCGATATCTGCATACTTTTCATAATTTCTACGTCCAATCTTTTCAGACTTGTACAAATGGTAAACATACCCATAGAGTATAAGCACCAAAAACACTGTGAAGAAAAAGTACCCGTAAGCTTGAAGCTCCCTTATTGTTTCCATATCCACCGATTTTACCTTTTATTTTAAACTATTTAGATATGCGATAATCGCAACGATTTCTTTAATTTCGCCCCGAGCATACGCTTCTTTAACTTCTTGAGACTTCATCGCTTCAACGATAGGTTTAGCTTCTTCTAAAACTGCTTTTTGAGCCTCATCCCAAGTTCCTAGTTTAGGCATATCAGGTTGATCATAAGGAACATTGAAAACTTTTTTAACTGTATAAGCTTCTGCATAAGCTGTCTCGATATCAGCTACGTTGTTGAACATATGCTTATATGCTGGCATAATTGAGCCAGGAACAATACTTGTTGGGTCTAACATGTGGTTTTCATGCCAGTCAGTTGTTCTATAATTTCCAACCCTCATCAAATCAGGTCCAGTTCTTTTTGAACCCCAAAGGAATGGTCTATCATATGCAAACTCACCACTAAGTGAATACATACCATATCTATCAGTTTCTGATTTGAATGGACGGATTAACTGTGAGTGACACGCATTACAACTATCTTTTATGTAAACATCACGACCTGCTAATTGTAAAACAGTATATGGTTTTCTTCCTTCTACTGGACGAGCACGTTCAGCAAAATCTGGAAGAATTTCAACAATACCTGCATACGCTATAACAACAAAAACACCTACCGCAAAAAAGAATGGATTTTTTTCTAACCAATGAAACATACTATCCTCCTTTTAAGCTGCCATAGGTGAAGCATGTTGAGGTTCATTCTCAATTGCTTTACTTGCAGTCATAGTTTTATAGAAATTGTATGTAAAGATAAAGAAACCTATCAAATACAACAATCCACCAGTAGCTCTAATCACATAGTATGGGATAAGAACTGTTACAGTATCGATGAAAGAGTAAGACAAGTTACCAAATTGATCTGTCGCTCTCCACATCATACCTTGAGTTATACCAGCAATCCACATACTTGAGAAGTAAAGAACTATACCAGTAGTTTGAATCCAAAATTGTGATTCCATTAATTTTTTACTATAAAGCTCTCTTTTGAACATACGAGGAGCCATATGATACATAGCTGCCATAGTCATAAATCCAACCCAGCCAAGTGTACCATCGTGAACATGTCCAGGAATCCAGTCAGTGAAGTGCGCTAGAGCATTTACTGATTTGATTGATTGAATTGGTCCTTCGATTGTTGAGAACATATAAAATGTAGAAGCTAAAACCATAAATTTAATTAATGGGTTTTCTTTTAACTGTCCCCACTCACCTTTCATAGTAAGTAGCATGTTGATAGCACTACCCCAAGATGGCAAGATAAGAACTATTGAGAAAATTGAACCCATAGTTTGCATCCAATCTGGAACAGTAGAGTAAATCAAGTGATGTCCACCAGCCCAAAGATAAACAAACATTAATCCCCAGAAACTAAGAAGTGAAAGTTTATATGAGTAAACAGGTTGACCTGATTCTTTTGGTAAAAAGTAGTAAATTTGAGCGATAATAGCAACAGTGAAAATAAAAGCAACAGCATTGTGTCCATACCACCACTGAACTAAAGCGTCATTTGTACCAGCATACATCGAAACTGAATGATACCATTTTCCCATACCTGCAACAAAGTAAGTTGGAACTTCCATGTTGTTGAAAAGATACAGCATAGCAACACCAAGAAAAGTTGCGATATAATACCATACAGATATATAAAGAGTTTTTTCTCTTCTTATACCTATAAGTCCGAACATATGAACTCCCCAAAGAACCCATACAACAACCACACCTATATCTAGTGGCCACTCTAACTCAGCATACTCTTTTGAAGTAGAAACACCTGCAAAAAGGCTCACTACTGCAACGAGCATAACAACCATGTAAAGCCAAAAATGAAGTTTACCAATAAACATCAAAAATGGCGATTCAGCTACGGATACTTTAAGAACTCTTTGTCCTACATAGTACCAAGTAGCAAAAATACCACTTAGCATAAATCCAAAGATAACACCTGAAGTATGTAAAGGTCTTAACCTACTAAATGTTCCATACTCTCCCGCAAGGTAGTTAAGCTCTGGAAATGCCATTTGATAAGCTATAAAAACACCTATACCCATACCTATTATTCCAAATAGTATAGCGGCATAGCTGAATAGCTTAGCAACTGAGTAGTCATAGTTTATAACATTACTAGACTGCATCAATTCCTCCTCTTTTATGTTTTATGTCACAAAAATATCACATAATTGAGAGAATTATAATATATAAAAAATACAAGGAAGCTTAATAATGTTAAATTTGTGTTAAATATTTCGCCTGTGTGTCAAACTTATATATATTTCAGAATAAACTATATAAGTCTATATAGTTTATTCGCTAGTCTTGATCTTGTAGCCAAGACCTGGTACATTTTTGACAAACTCTTTTGAAGTTTTTTCTCTAATACGTTTTATAAACGTTCTTATCGCAGAATCAGTTACTTTTTTATTTGTCCAAACATATTTTTTTATCTCTTCACGTAAAACAAAAACACCTAAGTTTTTTACTAAAATAGAGATAAATAATAGTTCTTTTTTCGTCAATGGTATAATTTGCTCACCTTTAATA
Source organism: Sulfurospirillum sp. UBA12182 (assembly GCA_002742765.1). GTDB lineage: Bacteria > Campylobacterota > Campylobacteria > Campylobacterales > Sulfurospirillaceae > UBA6810. The sequence goes on from DLUF01000050.1 coordinate 16,293, forward strand.
AGTACTTTTCTGCTTTTGTCAAAACTAAAGCCTTCTCCAAGTTCTATAGTTTGATTTAAAGAGAGCATATCTCTAGCTATAAAGTTTAATGTATTCATCAATTCATCAGGATCGATTGGTTTTATAAGATATTTATCGATACCCACGTCTATGGCTTTTAAAAGTCTCTCTTTTTCACTAAATGCACTTAAAATGATAACTGGTGTTTCACGAGAAAGTTTTTTAATCTCTTTAGACATCTCCAAACCATCCATAATAGGCATTAAAATATCTGTTATTACGATATCTGGTTTAAACTTTTTAAATTTTTTTAAGCCATCATCCCCATCCCTAGCAATTATAAAATTAGAGAATTCATCACCGATCGCATTTTGCAGTGCATCTCGCAACTCTTTTTCATCTTCTACAAACAAAACTGATAAATCACTCAGTTTACTCATCGGTTATCTCCTCCTTAGCATACATTGGAATTTTTATATAAAAACAGACACCATTTTCACAATTTTTTGCTTCAATCGTGCCTTTCATGCTATTTTGAATAATCATTCTACTCATATACAAGCCTAAACCTGTTCCTAAACTAGCATGTTTCGTAGTGAAATAAGGTTCAAAAATTTTGTCTAAAATTTCCTCATCAATCCCACCCGCATTATCTTTGAAGGTTATCATAGCATAACTTTTATCAAACTTTTTTATTTTTATTTCAATAATTCTATTTTCTAAGGATTTTTTGTTAAAGGCATCTTTTGAATTGTTTAAAAGGTTGATTAATACCTGAGAAAATTCACTCGCATAACCTTTAATTTTGATATTTTCATCAGTTTGTATATCAACTTTTATCTCATATTTTTTTAAAGTTCCCAACATCATTACCATAGCTTCGTGCAAAACATCTTCTATAAGAAAAATCTCTTTAGGACGATGGGGATTAAAAAAATTTCTAAAATCCTCGATAGTATCACTCATTTTTTTGATAACTTGTTTTGCATTTTCATAAGATTCTAAAAACTCTTCTTCACTATTTTCTTCTATACTTTTTTTAAAAATCTTTTTTATTTTATATAAAATAATTCCTAATTCACTAAGAGGTTGTCTCCATTGATGAGCGATATTGCCCATCATTTCACCCATAGAAGCTAAACGGGATTGTTGGAACATTACCCTATCTTTATCTCTATTTTTTTCAACCTCTTCTTTGATACGATTTTCTAAAGTTTGATTTAATGCCCAAAGTTCAAAAGTCTGTTTTTTAACTCTCTCTTCTAAAGTAGCATTAAGATTCTCCAACTCCTCTTCTTTGGCTCTTAATTTTTCTGTTAACTCAATCGTTTTTGTTACATCATATCTTATAGCGATATACTCTTCAATCTCACCTTCTTCATTGAGCATTGGAATAACTGTTGTATTTACATAAAAGGTAGTTCCATCTTTAGCTCTATTTTTTACAGTTGAAACATAAGTTTTTTTTGATTTTATCGTTCTCCATAAATTCTCAAACACCTCTTTGGGGACATCAGGGTGCCTTACTATGTTATGATTTTGCCCGATAAGCTCTTCTCTTTTGAAACCCGATATTTTGCAAAACTCATCATTAACAAATGTAATAATGCCATTCAAATCAGTTTTAGAAACGATATTACTCTTTTCTATCGCTTCTTGATACTGTTCTAGTTTCATTCAATTTCCTCTTACTCTTTACCTAACACTAAGCGTAGCCATATAGCCTAAATAAGCGGTATAGATACCATATATTATGATAACCAAAGAAGCTATCTTAATCATTATCTCACGAAAGTTACCACTCTTTAAAAATCCTATGATATATCCAAACCCCAAAAGTGAAGGTATCGTTGAGAGACCAAAAATAACCATCGTCATAGCTCCCCAAAAAACAGAACCAGTAGCAGCCGCAGAAACTGCAAAAAAGTAAACTAATCCACAGGGGAGAAATCCATTAAGTACTCCTAAACCAAAAAAACTAAAGAATGATTTAGAATGTATAAGTTTTGAAAAAAGAGGTCTTATGAGATTATTTGTAGAAAGCGCGGACTCTAAAGAGGTTAAAAATTTGATTTTCCCCATCAAAGATAGTCCCATAAGCACCATAAAGATACCAACTAAAAAGTAAAAATACCCAGTAGAAGTTTTTGAAAAGGAGACTACACTTCCAAGATAACCAAAAAATGCCCCCAAAAGAGCATAAGCACTTACTCTACCTAAAGAGTAAACTAAATGTGCTAAAAATTGGTGAATCTTTGAAAAAGAAGAATCAATCTTTGAGCTACTATAAGCTACGACAAAACCTCCACACATACCTATGCAATGACCTAAACTGCCTAAAAAGGCAACGCTTATAATAGCTGTAAGATTGATTGTATCTATACTTTAATCCTTATAATCTTTTTGCAAACTCTTCAAAGATATATTTACTATCGTGTGGTCCTGGACTCGCTTCTGGATGATGCTGTACAGAAAAGATAGGAGAATCAGTATACTCTAAGCCTTCGATAGTGTTATCAAAAAGGTTTATATGCGTTACTTTCGCGATAGAACAGATTGATTCTGGAACATTATAGTTATGATTTTGTGCTGTAATCTCTACAACATGGTTGTTTTGATTTTTAACAGGATGATTACCGCCATGTTGACCAAACTTTAGTTTATAAGTTGGATGCCCATGAGCGATAGATAAAAGTTGATGCCCTAAACAGATAGCAAACATAGGGACTTTTGCCTCTATAAGCTCTGCTATTTTTCTTGCTTCTTCTTTTAAAATCAAAGGGTCACCAGGTCCATTTGATAAAAATACTCCATGAATCTCTCCATTTTGATAACGAGTAATTAGCTCTTTTGAATCAAATGTATGTGGTACTACTTCTACTTCTAACCCAACTTCACTTAGTTCATTTAAGATATTTCTTTTTACCCCAAAGTCAATAGCTACAACTTTTTTACCAAGATTTGCCTGTGCTTTTTTATACTCCAAGCTTGTACTATCCCAAGCTGCACTTGTATGTATGTATGGCTCTTTTGTACTCACTTTTTCGATGTAATTTACATCTTCGATACGAGGAGAATTTTCTAGCATACTTTTTAGCTCCTCTTTTGAGCTAACCTCACTAGAAGCTATCATCATCTTTGGACCAGTATCTCTTATCATTTTTGTTAGATATCTTGTATCTATATCACAAATTCCCAAAGACTCATGCTTTATAAGAAACTCTCTTAAGGTAGAAGTTGCTCTAAAGTTAGAACTTTTTTCGTTGAGATTTCTGATGAACATGCCGCTCGCATGCACTGCACTGCTTTCCATATCATCAGCATTTGTACCAACAATCCCAATCTCAGGCATTGTAAAAACAACAAATTGTCCAGCATAACTTGGATCACTCATAATTTCTTGATACCCGCTCATAGAGGTATTAAAAACTATTTCACCAACTTTTGTTCCCTCATATCCAAAACTTTTTCCTTCCAAAAAAGTTCCATTTTCCAAATAAATCCAAATAGGTTTCAAACTCATAGGAGCAATCCTTTTTTTCTTAACTCTTCTTCATATAATCTTTCAAAAACCAAATCATACTCTGGACTTCCAGGAACAAGTTTTCTCTTGTAATTAAGGATTTTATTTGCAACGGTTTCCTCAATGTTTTCAAAACTTGAAAAGTATTTTTCCATCGCTGCATAAATAACATTTTTAACTCTGTTTTCTGAAACACTGTACTCTATCAGCCCATCTTTCCAAAGTTTGTCTAAGATTTTATGTGAAAGATCAGAATATCTATCCTCATATGAGAGGATTACTTTGTACTCTTTTGCCAATTTCTTTTTGATAAGCCAGAACATGTTGCGTCTATCTACTTGCATAAACTCCATATCATCTTCATTATCATCTAAGATTTCAGCAACTCTTTCTTCCAAAGCCATCTCTTTTTCTATATCTTCAACTGTGAAATTTTCTGCTATTTTTACAACTGGCTCTACCCCTTTTTTGAGTGTTACAAAGCCACTGTTTAACAAATCTATCGCTATTTTATTTGCAATATACGGCGCATGTGGTAATCTGATTTTCATCAACAGACCTTACATAAGAATTTTATGCATTTTAACAAATTTTAGGTAAATATCTGTTTAGACGGATTTGTGTCACAAAAATATAACAGCTTTTTTGACGCTTTTTTAATCTTTTAAAATCAGATAAGCTCCCGCTCCTAGCATCACACTCCCTGCTAGTTTATTCATGACATTTTGAGTTGTAGGCTTTTTTATAACTTTTCTTGCTCTTGAAGCAAAATAAGCATAAAAGCCTAAAACAAGGGTTAATATGACTACAACCAGTGAAGAAACGAGTAAGATATCAGCATTACTCAAAGAGTGCAAATCAACAAAAGTAGGTAAAAATCCAAGATAAAAAAGGATAACTTTAGGGTTAGAAAGACAGATAAAAAGACCTGTAGAAAAATCTGTTGCAAAAGAGACACTTTTTACTTCTTTTATGTTTTCACTGTTTGGTTTAGAGGTAAAAATCTTGTATCCTAGATAAAGAAGATATAAACCACCAATATATTTTATGATGATAAAAATCTCACCCATCATCGAAGCTATGGCACTTAACCCAAAAATCGCCATGAGTAAAAATACCAAATCTCCCAGCACCATGCCCATAGACATTGAAAAAGCATGTTTAAAACCAGAGCCCAAAGCTCTAGCGACTACTGCAAAAGTCCCAGGTCCTGGGCTTGCCATAAAGATAAACAAAGCTCCACTAAAAGCTAGTATAGTTATAAAATCCATCTATTTTTCCTCAAAATTATCTTTTACATGTAAAGATTTTTCTTCTTTCCCAAAAAGCCTCATAACAAATCCAAAAACTCTCTTAATTCCTCGCCAAATCTTTGGCAAAAGCCATATTATAATCAAAATAAAAACAATAAATAAGATTAAAAAATAGACAGGATGATTTAAAGCTGTCCAAAGCCCAGCAAAAACCATAATATCCTCACCAACACTAGCTCCCCAGTTACTAAAAGGCTCAGGTGAAGTGTTTATAAGCACTCTGCTCCCTGCTTTTGTTACATGTGTTGCACTTGCTATACCTCCACCTATGATAGCAGCTGCGAGTTCAGCAGCCAATCCCATGTCTCCAACTGCTCCTGCGGCAAGTAACGCTCCAGCTGGAATACGGATAAATGTATGCAAAACATCCCAACTTGTATCGACTCCTGGGACTTTATCGGCAAAAAATTCAACACAATACATCAATCCTGCGGCTGAAATCACTAGAGGATTAGCCAAAATTTCTAATCCTTCAGGAAGAACAAAAGCTCCATTTAAAGCACTAAACCCTAAGATAAAAAGTGTAGCATATAAGTTGATACCACTTGCCCAAGAAGCTCCCATCGCCAAAGTAAGTGTCTGGATAATATCGTTATAGTGTTCCATCCATCTTCTCTGTTTGATTGTCATCTTTTTTATCAAAAGGTGGGCCATCTCGTAAAATTTGAGTTATCTTCGAAGCGATATCAGGATTCATTTTTGCCATAATTTTTGACATCTTTTTAGACTCTAAAGAGAACATTACAGCAGCAGCTTCATGCAAAGGAAGAGCCTCTATGATGCTAGCAGCAGCGGAGTCTTTCATCTTAGAGTAGGTATCACTTATCTTATCATTTTTTGCACCTTCGATTGCTTCTAAGATTTTTTTGTTTTCTTCTAACATCTTTTTGATAGATTCCTCTTTTTGAGTAATCTCACTTAGGGTTTGACTTATCTCTTCTTTTTGTTTATCTAAACTCTCTTGCTGCTTATCAAAAAGAGAATTAGTAGCCGCTTTGAGTGCTTCAAAAGATTGTCTTGCTTCATCAATCTTTTCTATCTCTTTTAAAAGTTCAGCTTTTCTCTCTTCAAAAACTTTTGTACAGTCAATAGTTTGCGAAAATAGACTCGTTATAAACAAAATCAGCAGTAAAAATATTTTCAAATCAAACACCTCTCACAGATGAAAAAAGCATAGTTGCAATCTCATCCATATTAATTTTTTCTTTTCTTTTTATCTCATTAATTCGCTTTTTAATCTCTTCTTCCTCTAAATACTTTATCTTTTCAAATTCCATATGTGCTTTTTTATACTTGTGTTGTAACTGTTCTACTTTGACATTTAAAAAATTAAGAGCATCAGCATAATCATCTTTTTCACGTCTTAGTATCTTTAAGTGTTCGTGAAACATGGATATTAAAGAAGCTTGCCCACGCTTTGGGCTTGTTGTATTTTTGATTTCTTCATATAAAGATTCGAGTTTTTTCTTTATATTTTCTCTTTCAAATCTTGTTTGGATAAGCTCTGTTTCGACTTTGTCCATCTCTTGCTTTTTGATTTTTGCAATTTGAGTAAATTTATTATCCATAGCAAATCTTCCAAACTAGATGTAGAGGCTTAAAAAAGCCTCTCATTTTTTATAGGACTATTGTATCATTTCTTTCTGGACTTGTCGAAATAATCCCAACTTTTGTATTTGTAAGTTCTTCGATACGATTGATATATCTTTTTGCAGCTTCTGGTAGTTTATCAAAATCTGAGATACCAGCTACTTTATCCCAACCTTCTAACTCTTCATAAACAGGTTTTACCTCTTCTAAGTTTGCAGGGAAATAGTCGATAATCTCTCCATTTAATTCGTATGCTTTACATATCTTCACGCTTTTAAATCCATCTAAAACATCTAACTTCATCAAAGCAAACTGATCACAGCCATTGAGTCTTGATGCATGTTTAACAGCAACTGCATCAAACCAACCACATCTTCTTTTTCTTCCTGTTGTTGTACCAAATTCATGACCAACATCAGCCATGATTTCGCCATCTTTGCCAAAATCTTCGGTTGGGAATGCACCATTTCCTACACGGGTTGTATAAGCTTTGACTATGCCTGTTACGATGCCTATATCTTTTGGATTCAATCCTAGTCCAGTACAAGCACCAGCACTAACGGTGTTAGAACTTGTAACATAGGGGTATGTTCCGTGGTCTATATCTAAAAGTGTTCCTTGCGCACCCTCAAGTAAAATCTTCTTATCCTCATCTAAGGCTTTCCAGACCATATTTGTTGTATTTGCTATAAAAGGTGCTAGTTTTTCTCTATACTCTTCTAACTGAGCTAAAAGTTCTTCTTTTGTTGGAAGTTTTATATCAAGTGCTTCATAGATAGGTTTATTTTGCTCAAAACTTGCCAAGATAGACTCACATAACTCTTTTACATGTAAAAGCTCACCCACTCTATGCCCTACTCTGTTTATCTTATCTGAGTATGCTGGTCCGATTCCTTTACCTGTTGTGCCGATAGCTTTATCACCTTTGAGTTTTTCTCTAGCGATATCTATCAAAGAGTGATAAGGAAGATTTAGATGTGCTTTATCACTGATAAAAAGACGTCCTTGTAAGTTTTCAAACTGTTCCATCTCTTTGATAATTGATTCAGGGGAGAGAACAACACCATTCCCGATAACATTGATAGCATCTTTGTTTAAAACACCTGAAGGGATAAGATGCAAAGCATATCGTACACCATCAACCCAAATCGTATGTCCTGCATTGTGTCCACCTTGACTTCTGCAAACCATATCATACTTTTGAGCCAACATATCTACTATCTTGCCTTTTCCCTCATCACCCCATTGGATTCCAACTATTAAATCTGCTTTACTCATAATCTTACTATCTCCTTGTTTCAGAGTATAACCCTGAAAAACTCCTCTTACAAAAATACTCTTGTTTTTCTTGTGTAGAGAAATTTTCTTTTTATTTAATTTCTTTTATCTAATGTTTCTATAAATGCATCAGTATAGAGTGCAAAACCAGTTGATTTTATCTCCTCACTCTCGTAACTTCCACCTTTTGCTAAAGTTGCATTTTTATGAATAAATCTAAAAAAAAGTTCATCATAATAACGCATATGAACATAATAAAGTGGCGAAAAGTGAACATTTTCATACTCAATTTTTTCATAAAGAGCTTTCATCTTTTCTAACTCTTGTTTGAGATTTTGAGGTACTATCTTTATAACTTCATCTATATCTTTTGGTTCTTGTAAGCACGCTAAAGCCTCCAACCAAGGAACATCTAAAGAGAGAATCTTTTGAAGTTCTGCTTTTTCGAAGATATCTAAACTTACGTTTAACTCTTTTGCTATGATTTTTGGAATATTTATGTTGCTTATATGAAGAAGAGGTTTAAGATGAAATTTATCAAACATATCTACACAAACGCCTATACTAGAACTTAAATCTTCATTACCTATAAACTCTGCACCGATTTGATTTATCTCCAAACTAGGATATCTAAAAACTGGCTGGATATAAAACCATTTGCTATGATTTGTACTTCTTCCTAATCTTTTTGTAATGAGCCTTACAACATCTTGTGTACTATCAGCACGCAAGGCTACGATGTGATTATCTACATCAGAAAATCTTACAACCTCTTTTTCGCTAATATTTTGATGCTGATGATAAGAGAAAAAAGGAGTTACAATCTCTTCAAAACCAGCCTCAGTCAAAAATGCACTAGCAGTCGCTTCTATCTCACGTTTTAGTTTTGCACTTTTGCCAAAGTACAACCTACTACCCGAGGGTATTTCGTGTTCATTTATCATTATACACCCTATCTAGCCTCTGTTTTGACTTTACATGTAAAAGTCGATTTTTTAAAATAACCGCTAATTCTATCTAAAATATACTTTTTGTTTGTTTATGCAATCCTAGCAAGCATCTTCTCCAAACTCTTTGACTATCTTACACTGTTCTGTTTTAATTCTATCTATCGCATCAAACAGTACATGCAAGCCTTTTTCTATCTCGATAATCAAAGGATGCACTTGCTCAAAATGTTCACCCTTTACTCTTCTTGAAATCAAAGTTTCTGCTTTATCTACCCACTCATCATGGACACTGATAAAGTTGGACCATGCTTGTGTAGTTTTTAGTTTTTGGCATCTAAACTCTTTAATCCATTTTGGAACTGGGTTATTTGCTAAAGAAGCTTTATGAAAATTCTCTTTGAGTGCAAGGTTTGTCAACAGTTTATCTTTGAGTATAAGCAATTGCAATTTGATAGCATTAACCTCAAAAACAAGTTGTACATCACACACTTGGTCTTTTGGTCTTTGAAGTGAACTGGTTTGGTTTGAAACTTGTACTAAGCTATCCACTCTTTGTGCTATATGTTTTGATTTTTCATACACTTCTGCTGAGACTTGGGCATTGTTGTTGTTTGCTTTTGTTAACTCATTTGTAATTTGGTTGATAGAGTCGATTTTTTCTAGTTGGATTGAGGAGGAATTTCGCACCTCATTTGAAGTTTGCAAAAGACTATTTATGCTTAGATTTATCTCACTTAAGGCACTTTGAGTCTTCTCTGCTAACTTTCGCACCTCATCAGCAACAACAGCAAATCCACGTCCATGTTCTCCCGCACGAGCAGCTTCAATCGCAGCATTCAAAGCGAGTAGATTTGTCTGATCAGCGATATCTGAGATAGCACTTGAGAGAGTTCTCATGTTTTGAGCTTGGTCTGTCATGTTGGTAATGTAGCCATCATTGCTTTGAATGATAGTTGAAACCTCTTTTATAGATGAAGCTGTTTTTGCTATGGCATTTGTCTGCATTTTTGCTGCTTCATCAAGCTTTTCTGAAGATTTTATCAAATCCTCTGTATCTTCTTGTAAAGTAACACCTGTTTTGTTGATAAGTGCCATAAGCTCTGAGATACTCACACCTAAAGTGTTGATAGAGCCTATCAAGCTTCCTAATTTTCCTGAGTGTTCTTTTAGCTCGATTTGCGAAGTAAAATTGGAGTTTGCAAACTCCAAGATAGAAGAGAGAATATCTTCAAAATTGTTTTGTGAAATCTCTAACATTTGGTTAAAAATTCTCTTTAATTCGTTTAACTGTGGATTGTTGCTTTGTGAACTCATCCTATAAGAGTAAAATCCAGCTTCAACAAGTTTTACAACTCTTTCAACATCAGCTATCATCGCTTTTTCTTGTTCTAGTGAGACTTCTATGTTAGAGATATTTGTATTTACTTTTTGGGCGAGTTTGCCAAATTCATCTTCTGAATTTATTTCCAAAGGTTTAGTTTTATCGATACTTTTATTTAAAAAATCAAAAAAACCATTTAACCCACTTTCTAACTTGCCCAAAGGAGAAATGATAACTTTCGATAAAAGAGCTATAACCATGAGAACTATGAGTAAAACAACCACAGAAAAAACCAACATCATCGTCGTCATAATGGCATCATTTGTCTCAAAAGAAGCATTTAGCTCTGCTAAAGGTAAGCCTGAGAGATGCACTCCAACTTCTTTCCCATCGATATCTTTTATACTTTGGATTGTAACAAGATACTTTTGTGTGATGAGATATCCATCTTTATGCAACTTATCAAAATCTAAACTTTTTGCAAAATCGATATCTTCTTGTGGAAACCACTTGTTATTTGCGACAACATACTCTCCTACTTTGATGTTAGAAGCTGCTTTTGTAGCGATTTTGAGTGCTTCTTGATTTAAAAGTTGGATAAAGTATTTTCCTTCTTTAGCAAAATCTCTATTGATACTCCCAACACCACCGAAAAACTCCACAGCACCAAGATACTCTTTGCCTTCCATGATAGGAGAGATACCTCTTACCATGAGTCCATCACTACCAACTTCTAGCCCACTGATAGCCTTTTTTTCACTATGTACTTTTCGTGCCATCGAGCGAAATTTTAAAAGGTCATCACCAAACTTTTTCAAATCGTAATTTCTTAAGAAACTCTTTCCATTTGCATCATGGATATGGAGTTTAATCCCTTTAAAGTTTGTATTGTTTTTATAAGTATCACTTAAACTTTTTACTTCATCGAGTAAAAACAATTTATTGTCACTCACTAAAGCATCTTTAACTATCGCATTTGAAGCGATGGCTACGGCATTTGTAAGCACCAAATCTCTTTTTTGTTCAATCGCATCATTCACTTTATTGTGTAAGATATCTATCTCTTTTACAACAGTGTGTCGATAATTTTTATCTCTTTCAAAATTCACAAAAATCGCTGTACCCACAAGTGATACGATACCTACCACCAAGATTGACGCAACAAATTTTACTTTGATTGACTTACTTTTAAACATAGATCGGAAGAG
>DLUF01000050.1:27713-27926 GCA_002742765.1 Sulfurospirillum sp. UBA12182
TGTGTGTGAATTTATAATGTTTTTTGGTTACAAAAAGATAACCTTTATTCGTTTAAATAAAGATAAAGTTAACTTCTCTTTTTATTTCTATACACTTCCATATTTTATATGTACATAAATTGTATAAGCTATTGTTGCTATCCAAACTGTACTAACAAAAAGCCATTCTCTTACTTTTTTATCTTTTTCATAAAGTTCTTCATTCATTTTGAA
>DLUF01000103.1 GCA_002742765.1 Sulfurospirillum sp. UBA12182
CGTCCGAACCATACGCTTCACGTTACATGGGGTTTTTCGTCAGATTTTACAAGGCAGCTTTTAAGTGGTTATGACAAAAATCTCAACAATGTTTTAGATGAAGCTGAACTAGTTGAGATTCACGATATTTTGCATACATATCTCCAAGATAGAAACTATCTTACAACTATCTCTAGTTTCATAGACGATACAAATACTCTGAGCAAAAATCTTCAATTTAGAGTTTTAAATGAAGAATTTTTTTTAAAAGATGGGCAGCTTTTTTTTCTTTTTGACCTCTCTTTAGATGTAAAACTAGAATTAAACAGAGTGATTAAAATCATTTTTGAGGATTTAGATGGATTTTTTGATTTTATGGTTTTAGAAACTGAGCAGATTCATCTGGAAAATGGAGACTGGCTCGTTCCAAATGCAAATTTTAATTTTATATTTTATAAGGTAACAAGCTCTCCTAAAAAAGCTTCAGCTAAAAAGAGTTTAAGCCAACTTATCCCTAAAGAGCAGAGTCAAAAATCAAGTTATTTACAAGCCCTTGAAACGACTTTGACAACATTTACTCAAAAAATCAAAGAGTTATTAGTGTCCCAAAATTCTTTTTGGAAATTCTTTTGGCTTTTGACTTTTTCATTTTTATATGGTTTTTTTCATGCTTTAGGGCCAGGTCATGGAAAGAGTTTAGTTGGTAGTTGCTTCTTGGCTCATGGTGGAAGATATAAAAGTGCTTTGATACTCTCTTTACAAATAGGTGTTATACATGTACTAGGAGCTTTCTTGCTTGTACTTACTTCTGTATATCTTGTAGAGACATTTATCTCTAAACTCTTAAAAGATGTGAGTCTTTATACTAGCTATATCTCAGCAGTTATCATCATCCTTATCGCTCTTTGGCTTCTTTATCAAAAAATTTATGAACTTAAAAACTCTCACCAACATAATGAGCGTAGTTGCTCTTGTCACGCATGTAATCCAAAAAAAGACCAAAGCTTTGCTCTTGCCCTTGCCGCTGGTATCGTGCCTTGTCCAGGAACTGTTGTTATCTTTTTGAGCACTTTTGTTTTGGGAGACTATCTCATAGGTACGCTTAGTGCTATCGCGATGGCCTTGGGGATGAGTGTGGTTATATTTGTAAGTGCAATTTTTGGGCAATATCTTAATGCAAAAGTTTCACAAAACTTCTCTTTAGTGCCGAAGATTTTTGAATTTTTAGCACTTTTTATCATGCTAACTCTTGGAGTTTTACTCTTTTTGTTCCCTGTAAGCCTCTAACAAAATATTAAATCTTATATGTTAGAATTTGGTTTAATTTTCAATAACATGGGGCAATATGAGATATAAAGTAGTTTTATTAGTTTTCACTTTTATAAATATTTTATATGCACACCCACATACATTTATAGATCTCTATCCCAAAGTCATTCATAAAAACAACACTATAACTTCTTTGCATATGACTTGGAAATTTGATGAGATGACTTCTCAAATGTTAGTTATGGAATTTGACCAAAATGGTAATGGAAAAATAGATAAAGAAGAGAATAAATATATAAAAGAGAACTATTTTGACCCATTAAAAGATTATGGATTTTATACATATGTTACAGTGAACAAAAAACGAATTTCTATAAAACCAGCAAATTTTATAGTTGCTATCAATAAAGAGGGCTTTGTTACATATGAGTTTGATATAGAACTGAATATCGATAAAAAAAGTATTTTTATAGATTTTTATGATGAGGATAATTTCACAGCTTTTATGCTCAAAAAAGAGTTTGTTAGCTCAAACATTCCTTATATTGTTCGTGGTATTGACCAAGATTTTTATTATGCACGTAGATTGGAGTTTAGATAGTGTTAGTTGAAATTTATAACAGTTTTTTACATGTAATAGTTGAGTATCAATATGAATTTAATAAACTCATTTCAAGCTCTTTAAAAAGTATCAATGACCAAAGCTCAATCACTCTTTCTTTGAGTGTTTTAGCGATTGCTTTTGTTTATGGGCTTGTTCATGCAGCAGGACCTGGTCACGGAAAAGCTTTAGTAGCATTTTATTTTACATCAAACAAAAATGATTACAAAAAAGCACTTCAAGTTGGATTTTTTATCTCTGTTATTCATGCGATTTCTGCACTAGGGGTTACTTTTGGAATCTACTTTTTTCTCTCACGGATGTTTAAAAAACATTTTAATGATATCAGCACAATCACAATGCAAATAAGTTCTATTCTTATCATCTTGGTGGGAATCTATCTTATCTGGCACTCTTATATACATAAAAAAGAGAAAGAAAAAAAGATTGAAAAAAGCACTAAAAGTATTTTCGCTCTTAGCTTTAGTGCTGGGATTGTTCCTTGCCCTGGAGTGATGACGATAGTTCTTTTTTGTATCATGCTAGGACATTATACTTTGGGGATTTTAAGTGCTATTGCTATGAGTATCGGGATGGGATTAACCATCTCATTAGCTGGTATTTTTGCAATTGCACTCAATAAAAAAACATCAAGCTTTATTGGAGAGAAAGGGTATATTTTAGAAATCCTTGGGGGTATTTTAATCTTGATTTTAGGTGTTTTTTTATTTTTAGCAGCATTTCACAAACACATCTAAAGTCGTATTTAATTAGAGTTAAAGAATTTAAATCAGTTTAAAAAGAACCAAACTACTTGCCATGATAAACATACCAAAAACAAGTCCTAGTATCGTGGTATGAGCATTTCCATACACTCTAGCAGCAGGAAGCAGTTCATCAAAAGAGATATAGATCATAATCCCAGCTACTATCCCAAAGGTAATCCCAAGAGTTGCGGCTCCCATGATAGGAAGCAAGATAAAAAATCCCAAAATCGCACCTATAGGTTCAGCAAAACCTGAGAGAGTAGCATACCAAAAAGCACTTTTTTTATTTCCAGTCGCATGGTAAATTGGAAGTGAAACTGCCATGCCTTCAGGGATATTGTGGATAGCGATTGCCAAAGCGATAGTAATTCCGAGGTTTATATCATCAAGGGCAGAGACAAATGTCGCAAAACCCTCAGGAAAGTTGTGGATACCTATCGCCAAAGCTGTAAAAAGTCCCGTTCGTTTGAGGCTACTATGCTTAATAACTGAGTTTTTGTTTTCTGGTTTTAACTCTTGGAGTTCGGAGTTGCTTTTTGGCTCATGTGGATTCACATCTTCAGGTATGAGTCTATCTATAAGAGCACTAAGTCCAATCCCTAAAAAGAAACAAAAAAGAGCGATACTCTCTCCGATAACTTCACTAGAGAACATAGTACTAAAAGAGTCTTTTGATTTACCTAAAATCTCTATAAATGAGACATAGATCATCACTCCAGCTGAAAACCCCATTCCCATAGATAAGATAGTATAGTTTTTCTCTTTCGAGAAAAAAGCCAGTATCGCACCTATTGAAGTTGATAAACCAGCAAAAAGGGTTAGTAAAAATGCATAAAAATAATTAGAAAAAGTATATTCTATCATGAAAAAGCATTATAGATGTAAGTAGATAAAAGTGCTCTTAAAGAGAGAAGATTGAATTAAGTGATAATAAGTATCAAAATAATCTTTATTTAAGTAAATTATGAGTATCATTCTCATAATTAAAAAATGAGGTTGGCTTATGTGTCTTAGTCATATAAAAAAAGGGCAAAAGTGTAGATTGGTAAGTATCAATGGTGAGGGTAAACTCAAACAAAAACTTTTAGATATGGGCTTTATATTTGGCGCAGATATAGAAGTGATAAGAGAAGCTCCTTTGTATGATCCAATGGAGTTAAAAATCCATAACTATCTCATCTCTTTGAGAAAAAGCGAAGCAAATCTCTTAGAGGTGGAACTTGTATGATAAAAGTAGCACTAGCGGGACAGCCAAATTGTGGTAAGTCCACGATTTTCAATCTAGTAAGTGGTATTAACCAACATATAGCAAATTATCCAGGCGTGACTGTTGATAAAAAAGTAGGAAGATTTTCCTATAAAGAACAAAAAATCGAGATGGTAGATCTCCCTGGTACTTACTCTTTTAGTTCGTATTCTTTAGAAGAGAGAGTTGCAAAAGAGTTTATCGTCGATGAGAAACCAGACGTTATCGTCAACATAGTAGACGCTTCAAATATAAAAAGACATTTGTATCTTACATTTCAACTTTTAGAGATAGGTATCCCTGTTGTGGTAGTTTTGAACATGATAGATGTTGCTACTAGAAGAGGGATAGAGATAGATGCACAAAAGATTTCCCAGATGCTTGGTTGTAAAGTTATCATTGCGAGTGGAGCTAAGGGAATTGGTGGCGATGAAATCATGGAAGCGATTGTCAAAACAAGCCAAGAGAGTGCTGGAAGTTTTAAGATAAATTATGAGGAGTTAGAACCTCTCATAGAGGAGACTCAAAGTGAGATTGAAACTTCTCAAATCCCACTTGATAAAAGATGGCTTGCGATAAAACTTTTAGAATCTGATGAAACGATAAGCGCAAAACTAGAGGTTGAATTTAAAGATATAAAAGAGAGTACAAAAGCAAAAGAAGAGAAGTTTCACTCTTTGTATGATAAAGATATCGCACCTTTTTTAGCAGCGATTCGTTATGATTCAGCCGATATTATCTACCATAAATGCGTTAAACACCTCAAAGAAAGTAGTGAAACTGTAACTGATAAAGTGGATAAAATAGTTCTCAACAGATGGCTTGCTTTTCCTATTTTGCTTCTTATCATGTTTTTAGTATATGAGCTTTCTATCGTTTATGGATATAAGCTAACCGATTATACATGGCCACTTTTAGCGATGTTTAAAAATGCTGTTATAGGTGTTTTACCTGAGCCTCAGTTTACTGATATCCCTATGGTAACAGATTTTACGATTTGGATGGTTAATAGTGCTAATGCACTTATGAATTACATCCCTATCTTTTTTATCCTTTTTGCACTTATCGCTATCATGGAAGATGTGGGTTATATGCCTCGTATGGCTTTTATCTTAGATAAAATCTTTAAAAAATTTGGACTTCATGGTCAATCAACTCTGCCTTTAGTTTTAGGCGGTGCTATGGTTGGAGGGTGCGCAGTACCAGGAGTTATGTCAACGAAGGGCATAGCTGATGATAGAGCGAGAATGGCTACAATCTTGACAGTTCCTTATATGAATTGTCTTGCAAAAGTTCCTTTTTATACACTTATTTTGGGAGCTTTTTTTAAAGAAGAGATGGCTTTGATGATGTTTTACATCTCAACAGTTACTGTTTTTATAGCTTTAATCGTTGCTAAACTTTTAGCAACAACAGTTTTAGGAACAAGAGAAACTTCCCCTTTTGTGATGGAGTTACCACCTTATCATTTGCCTACTTTCAAAGGGGTGATTATAAGAGCAGCACAGAGAGTTTGGGTCTATATCAAAAAGGTTGTAACTATCGTTTTAGCTGTTGCCATCGTTTTGTTTGCGATGCTTCAATTCCCAGGTCTTAGTGAAGATTCAATCCAAAAGTTTGATATCCAAGCTCAAAAAGCACTAGATAATTTTGACAAAAAAGCAAAAAAATCAGCTTACTATGAGTTAGTGGATACAAAAGAGGAGATTTATACACTTTTAAACTACTATGATAACTATAAATCTCAAAGGATGATTGCCTCAGGTAAAGAGGGTGCAGAGGCTGTTGATGCTGATTTTATGCAAAAAAATGAAGCACTTTTCAAGTTTGTAAAATCAGGCGATGATAAAGAAGCAGGAGAGATTAACAAACTTTTACGAAAGCTCTCAAAAGATAGAAATAAAATCTTAAGAGAAGTCAAAAATGAGAAGATAGAAAATAGCTTTTTAGGGATGATAGGTCGCTCGATGGAGCCTCTAACGCAGTATGCAGGGTTTGATTGGAGGATAAATGTTGCATTTTTAAGCTCTTTTGCTGCAAGAGAGAGTGCCGTTGCGACTTTGGGTTCACTCTATGAAAACAACAAAGCAGATGACCAAAGAGCAGAAGAAGCGATGGCTCAAAATAGTGGTTACACTCCACTTCATGCAGTAGCTATCATCATCTTTATGATTTTAACTCCACCTTGTATCGCTACGATGATAGTAGTGAAACTTCAAGCAAACAGTTATAAATGGATGTTATTTGCGATATTTTTCCCTATAACGCTTGGTATCATCATCTCTTCTAGTATCTTTACTTTTGGAAGTATGTTTGAAGTCAGTGGTCTTGATGCAATGGGATATTTTTATGCAAGTGTTGTAGCTTTAGCTCTTGTATTTGGGCTATTTCCAACAAAAACAAAAAATTGGTTTGTAGATAAAAAATAAACTTAACAAAGGAGAAAATATGTTTAAAAAAGTACTTTTTAGTGTACTCGTGGTTTCAAGTTCCCTCTTCGCACACTCTGCGATTATGAGTTGTTTTGATAATGGAGACGGCTCTGTTACTTGCGAGGGAGGTTTTAGTGATGGAAGTAGTGCAAGTGGGGTAAACTTCTATGTAGAACAAGGTGGTAAAAAAGTTATCTCAGGAAAAATGAGTGAAGATAGTGAATTTACTTTCAAAAAACCAAGTGGAGAGTATAGTGCAGTTTTTGATGCTGGTGAAGGTCATCAGGTCTACGTTAAAGGCAGCGACATAACAGAATAGGCTTTAGTTTCCACTCTTTTGTGGACCAATCTATCTAAAAGATGATAGCAATTATAAAAATCATAACAAAAAGGATATAGATGAAAAAATTAGTTTTAAGTTCAGCAGTAGTAGCAGTTCTTGGTGTAAGTAGTGCAATGGCGCATTTTCAGATGGTTTATACACCTAATACAGCTTTGGAAAAAGGTCAAACTATCGAGATGAAGCATGTTTTTACTCACCCATTTGCAAATGAACATACGATGGACATGGCTGGGGTTGAAGAGTTTTATTCAATCACAGAAAAAAATGGAAAAGTTGACCTCAAAGATACCCTAAAGTCAATCACTTGGAAAGGTAAACATAACAGCGGTAAAGCGTATGAGTCAAAGTACAAAGCTAGAAATATGGGTGATCATGTTTTGGTAATGGTTCCAACTCCATACTATGAAAAAAATGAAGATATCTATATCCAACAAATCACTAAAACAGTTATCAATGTAGCTGGTACTCCAAATGGTTGGGACGCTGAGCTTGGATTAAAAGCTGAAATCGTTCCTTTGACTAAACCATACTCTATCTGGGAAGGCGGCAGCTTTACTGGAATCGTTAAATCAAATGGCAAACCAGTTCCATTTGCTGAAATCGAAGTAGAGTACATCAACAACACTCCAGATATGAAAAACAATGCAATGGGACCAAACAAATACGAAGCACCACAAGATAGTTTTGTGACTATGGGTATCAAAGCAAATAAAGATGGTGAGTTTACATTTGCACTACCAAAAGCTGGTTTTTGGGGCTTTTGCGCACTTGGTGTTGGAAGTGATAAAGAGTACAAAGGCAAAGAGTTAAGCCAAGACGCAGTCATCTGGGTTGAAGCCAAAGAGATGAAATAGATTAGAAAAACTTAGAAAATAAAATACAAAAGGAGGGGAATCCTTCCTCCAAGATAGGAAAGAGATGTCCAAAAGTTTGATACGGTATCAGTATTTTAACCAAACTGTTTTTCTCTTTCTTATCTCAAGTGTTTTTATCTATCTAGGGCTTGGGGTTTTTCACATCAAAGATGATGTCGCAAAAAGTGAGAGAGAAGGGATTGTTCTGATTTATAAACTATATAAAAAGATAGCTTTAAGACATGATGTACAGTCATATCTTATCGAGAATGAACACTATGAAAACTTGGATGAGTTTATAAATGAGTATAAAAAAATCACCCCTTTTGTGGTGGAAGATGACAAAACACAAAGAAAATTTGATTTGACTATAAAACGCTTTAGTTTTGAAGAGGCAAAAGAGCTTATAGAAAAAAAGAGATTTGATTTTGAGCGTTATGAGTATCGAATCTGGCATGAGAAAGAAGACCTTTTTCTCTTGGGAAAACTGAGTGATACTGAGTATTTGATGCTCTCAAAGCCTATCTCGATTTTAGATGTCGTTTCAAAGTTACTCTACTATTTTTCTTTGTTGCTGTTTTTTATTCTTTTGACATTTGTGGTGTTTGTTTTATATGCGAGCTTTGAAAAAGAGAATTACACAAAGAGAAAAGAGGAGTTGGAAAAAGAGTACAAAAGGCTCTCTTATGACACCTTACAAATCGCTTTTGTCGACACGCTTACTGGTGTTGGAACTAGGATGAAACTAGCCCAATCCTTACGAGATTTGATAGAGACATCTAAAAGATTTGAACACTCTTTTTCTGTGATTATGTTTGATATAGATAATTTTAAGATTATCAATGACACTTATGGTCATGATTATGGCGATTATATCTTGCAAAAAGTAGCTGCAACTGCGAAAAATAGCCTAAGAGCTAGTGATATCATAGCTAGATGGGGAGGGGAAGAGTTTGTTATCGCCTTGCCGATGAGTGATTTGGAAGTGGCAAAAAATCTAGCCCATAAGATTAAAGAGAGAATCGAAAATGTGGTTTATGAAAAGATTGAAAAAGTAACTTGCTCTTTTGGAGTAGTGGAGTATATACAAGATGAAGATGAAGAGAGCCTTTTTAAAAGGGTGGATACTTTGCTTTATCAAGCAAAAAAAGCTGGAAAAAATTGCGTGAAATATGAGGAGAAAATATGTTAGAAAAAGTGATTTTAGTTCTTATAGCACTAGGTGCTGCGTATTATATATATCGTGTGACTTTTAAAAACAAAGGTTGTAACTGCGGTAAGGATGATTGTTGTGACAAAAAATAGTGTCATACAAATCCAAAATCTCTCTCACTCTTATGGAGCTAAAAAGATTTATGAGAATCTAAACCTTAGTATCAATCGTGGGAGTATCTATGGGGTTTTGGGAAAAAATGGGGTTGGAAAATCAACCCTTATAAATATCCTCATGGGATATCTACAACCAAAAGAGGGCAAATGTCTCATTTTTGGAGAGGACTCTCATGATCTAAGCCCTCAAAATAAAGAGAGAATCGCTCTTTTACATGAGGGCTTTGTGGCATATGATTATATGAGTATCGAGGAAGTAGAGAAGTTTTTTGCCCCATTTTATAAGAAGTGGGACAAAAGAGTTTTTTACGAATTAGTTGACTTGATGGGGCTTGATTATGCTCAAAAACTCTCCACTCTCTCCTTTGGGCAAAAATCTCAAGTCGTCTTAGGCACACTTTTCGCGCAAAATGCAGAGCTTTTGATACTCGATGATTACTCTATGGGGCTTGACGCTGGGTATAGAAGACTTTTTATAGATTACCTCAAAGACTACATAGCAAAAAATGAAAAAACTGTGCTTATCACTTCGCATGTGATGAGTGATTTGGTGGGCCTTATCGATGAGATAGCTATAGTGCAAAAAGGTGGCAGTGTGTATCAGAGCAGTTTGGAGCATTTTATCAAAGAGTTTAAGTGCTATGAAGTGCCACTTGAGGCTAGTTTTGATGAGAGTAAAGTACACAGAGTCCAAACCTATAAAGATAAAAAACACCTTTTTAGTTTTGAGAAACTAGAGGGCTTTGAGGAACTTTCTTGTGATTTTGAAGAGAAATTTTTGGGTTTTGTAGGGAGATACTAGATGGTGCAAGCAATCTTTAAAAAAGAGTTTTTAAAGACTCGTTACTATTTTTTTGTTTTTGTTTTGCTCTCACTAGCTTTTTGTGCTTATTTTGCTTATAACCTAAACTTTGAGTTTAGTACTGTTGAGCCAGAAAGCATGATGTGGTACCGTTTTGTCCACTTAGAACAAAAGCCTTATTTTTCTTTTGTATATCTTTTTTTAGCATTTGGAGTGGGGATTGCCTTGGCTCAGTTTGTGCCAGAGCGAGTGAAAAACAGAGTCAAGCTCATGACACATTTGCCTATCTCTATGCAAAAAGCACTCTTTTTACATCTTGGCATCGGGGTATTTTTGATTTTTATCTTAAGTCTTATGATGGGGATTTGTGTTTGGTTTAGTTTTTCTAATCACTACCCAGCTAGTATCACAGCTATTTTGATAAAAGATTTTGCATTTTATACACTTGGAGCGTTTTTAGCCTATCTGTTTTTAAGTGCAACTATCATTGAACGCTCAAAGAGTGTGGCTATGAGCAAGTTTTTCTTAGGTGTTTTTGCTCTTTTCGTTTTTATCCAAGAACGCTTCTATGCACTTGATGCTCTGTGGGTTGGTGTAGGAGTTTTGTTTGTAGTGCTCTGTTTAGACAGCTTCTACAGTATCAAATACCAAAGAACGCAAAGAAGGTTTTTAACTCTATTTATTCTTTTAAGTGTAAGCTTTTTATCTTATAAAAGTTACACGCTTTATAATGAGAAATATCAAAAAGAGTTTAACAAATACTATGTTTTCTACTCCCCAATCAAAGAGGAGTTTATCTATCAAAAGAATTTTGGAGAGCATAGATTTGAGTATGGCATCCAAGATAAAGAGACTTTTTCACAAAAAATTTATGAGTCTTATCTGCCTTTTGTTTACTGGCGAGATCTCGATATACAGGGCTTACTTCCTTTACATGTAAAGGATGAAGTTTTTAGCAAAAACCAGATTAAAGAGAGTCGTTTGAGTTTCTCTTATAAACCCTCATACCTTCAAAAGTTGGAACTTGATTTTTATCCACTTTTAAATCCTCAAAGTGACAAAGGGATGATTCGTTTCCCTGAAGAGATGTTTTTTATCGCAAAGGATAGATTTGAGATTTATGATTTTGATAATGGGCTTAACAAAACTCTTAGTGAGTCTTTACATGTAAAGTTAGATTCTTTACATATAAGCTTTCCGATTCAAAATATCTGGGGGAAAGCAACCAACATGAAGCCTTATGATTTGGGTTATCTTTTTGTGGATGCAAGAGGAAAACTAATCAATCTCAAACGTGAAAATACTTTCTTACATGTAAAAGAGATAAACAAGCCAAATATAAATATCAAACACATTAGTTTGAGTGAAAACAAGCAGAAAAATTTGGCTGGATATGCCATAGATGAAAGCTCAAATATCTATCTTTTGGATTGGGATTTTGGCTTTCATAAGTTAGAGATAGAGGGGTTTGATTATAAAACGATGAAATTTCAGCTTATATCAGACCCTTTACACTATACCCTTCGTTTTGATGATGGTGTAGTTTATAAAGTAGCTTTGTTTGATAAAAATCTAGTAAAGCTGAAGGAGGAAGTTTTTAGATAAAAATATATTGAAAAAGTTAAAAATACAAATAAAAAACAAAATTTCAAGGAGAATATTTATGAAAAAAATGCTTAGTTTAGCAGCAGTTGCTTGCCTTATGATAACAGGTGCTATGGCAGAAGATTTGAGTGAAGCTTTTAAAAATGGAAAAGTTTCAGGTGATGTTGTGCTTCACGCAGAGAGGCAAAATAACAATGGTACAACTTTAGATGCAGGGTTTACAAATGGCTCTTTAGGTCTTAGTTACGAAACAGGTGAGTATAAAAGTTTTAAAGCTAGTGTAGGTTTTAGAGCAAATAGTGACTTTAGCGAAGAAGAAGATGGAGATTTTGGAGGCGATGAGACAAAGGCTTTGTTACATACAGCAAATATCTCTTATAGCAGTGAGTTTATAGACGTAATAGTAGGACGTCAAGAGATTGACTTAGAGTGGATGGGAGATTTTCATGAGGCTTATGTAGCTGTTGTTAAACCTGTGGCTAATCTAGCTTTTGTACTTGGATACTCAGACAAATATGCGGTAGCAGATGCAGATGCTGAACTTGAAAAGTTTACAAAAATAGGTACAGATGGAGCCTATGTTCTTGATGTTAAATATAGTGGGATTGAGGGCTTAGGTCTTAATGCATACTACTATAGTGCAAATGATATCGCTGATTGGTATGGTGCTAAAGTCGACTATGATACAGATATGTTTGGTGCAACAGCGCATTATGCAAGTAGTAATGTTGACGCTCTAGTGGCACCTGAAGATGGCTCTATCTTACATGTAGAAGCAAGAGGAAATTTTGCTGATTTTGGGCTCAAAGCTGGATATATTTCAACTGACAAAGATACAGGTGTTGATGGGATTATGAACAATGTAGGCGATAACATCAGCCCTTTTGAAGATGGAAATCAAGTATATGTAGCTGATTCAGATACTTACTATTTTGGTGCAAGTTATGCCATAGCAGGAGTTGAACTTGGAGCAATCTATGGAGAAAGTAAGTATGGTACTACAAATGCGAAGGAAAAAGAGTTTAACTTTACAGCAGATTATGGTGTAACTGATGAACTCAGTCTTGGTTTGCTTTTTGTAGATGTAAGTGCCGAAGATTCTAATGATGATTATAACCGTATCGGTTTTACAGCGACTTATGCATTCTAAAATCAAGGAGGCTTTTGCCTCCTTTTTTGAAAGTACAAAATGAGTAAATTTAACTTGCAAGATAACCAAATCAAAAAGATTCACCATCTCATCTCAAGTAGTGCTTATGGGGTAGAGTATCAGCCTTTTGTTTGTACAAAAACTTCTCATATCCTCGCTTATGAAGCACTTGCTAGATTTGAGGGGATGAGTCCTGATCAATTTTTTGGGATATGCCATAAAGATGCAGAGCTTTTTTTTCATGCTGAGAGAGTTTTGAAGAAGTTTCAATTTGAAAAAAGACCAAAGAGCAAAAAGCTTTTTGTGAACTTTGACCCTCATGTTTTACATAAAAAAGAGAGGGTAAATGAGGTATTTGATTTTTTTTCAAATCAAGAAAACTTTGTAATTGAACTTGTTGAAAACTCTGTTGAAGCAGTCAATGCTCCCAAACTGCTTGATGTTTTTAAAAACCTAAAATACGATTTTGCGGTTGATGACTTTTTAAAAGAGAACAGTATGCTCTCTTTGTTCTTGCTAAGCCAGTGTCAGTATCTAAAGCTAGACAAAGACGTTATCTCTCATGCTAAAGCTGACAAAAATTTTCTCCACATTCTAAGAGGTTTTATCGCTTATGCGCATGGGATGGGTAAAAGAGTAGTTTTAGAAGGTGTTGAAACAACTGAGGATTTTGAATTGGCAAAATCTTTGGGGATTGATTGTGTACAGGGGTTTTTGTTTCGTAGTGAATTTATCAAAAAGATGAGGGCTTAGGGTATGGATTTTTCGAGTTATTTTTTACATGTAAAGGCTTTGTTAAATCAATTTGGCTACAAAAACTCTATGAAGAGATTTTATATACTTAAGTTGTTGTATGAGACTAAGGATTTTTTAGATGCAGACGAGATCCAACTACTTCTAAAAAAAATTTACAATGAAAAGATATCATTAAGCAGTGTGTATAAAGAGTTAAATATCCTAAGAAATCTCAACCTTCTTAGCACCTTGCAAATAGAAGAGCAAAAACAAAAATACAAGATAGATACAACATTTAAAAAAGAGTATCTCATCTGTTTAAAATGCAACAAAGTGATTGAATTAGATTCAAACTCTCTAAGACAGAGTGCGAAGCAAGTTTCAAGCTCAAAAGGCTTTGAACTTTTAGATTATAAACTCAGTTTATATGGTTATTGTGAGGATTGTTCAAAGGAGTGTGAGGATGAGTAGTATAGTCGTTAAAAGTGTCGCAAACAATCGGATTAGATTAAAATCAGATATCTTTGAAAACACTTTACATGTAAAAAAAATTGAGACTGAGTTGGGAGAGTTGTTACTCTTTTCTCGGGCAAATTTCAAATGCTCCTCTTTGGTTTTGATTTATAATGAAGCCAAAACAACGCTAGAAGAGCTTTTAGAGAAGATAAACTCTCTTTTCCCTTCTATCTCTCTATCCGCAGCTCGTGCATTAGAGGAGGAAGAGGCATACTGTACTTCATGTTCAAGTTGCAGTTCATGTGCGATAAATCAAAGTAAAAAAGTAAGCTGGAAGCGAAAACTTTTTGAGTTTGCACTTTTAAGCGGTTATGCGATTTATATCTTTGTGGCTGAGAATTTTTTAGGTATCACGATTCTAGCAACTCCCTTTTCTCTTATCGCTCTCATATCAGTTGTAGCGGCAATCCCACTTTTAAAAGAGGCTTATGAAGATGTAAAACACAAACGGCTCACGCTTCACTCTTTTATGTCTTTAACCTTGCTTCTTGCTATCTTTGGCGGGGAAGCGACAGCAGCTTTTGAAATCATCTATATCCTAAGAGGTGGGATGCTTTTAGAGGAGTACACGGCTGAACGCTCCAAAAGAGAGATTCACAAACTTATAGAACTAGATGTGAAAAAAGCCTATATCTTGGTAGATGAAGTTGAGCTTGAAGTGGATTTGAGTGAAGTAAAAGAGGGCGATATCGTCGTCTCAAGGAGTGGAGAGAAAATCCCAGTAGATGGTTTTATCGTTGAAGGAAGTGCGGAGGTTGATGAAGCACTTATCAACGGACGAAGTGAACCCGTGCTTAAAGGAAAAGATGAAGAGGTTTTTTCAAATACTTTTGTACAAAAAGGAAGGATTTACATACGAGTAAGTGCAACAGGAGGAAATACCTACATAGCAAGAATCATCTCAAAAGTTGAAAATTCACTCAAAGAAAAATCCCCAAGCGAATTAGCAGCAGATAAGCTTGCTTCAAGACTTTTAAAACTAGGTACTGTTTTAACGGCTGGAACATTTGTTTTAACAGGTTCAGCTATGAGTGCCTTTGCTGTGATGATAGTGATGTCTTGTCCTTGTGCGACAGTTTTAGCAGCAAGTACAGCTATCAGCGCTGGTATCGCCAAAGGAGCAAAAGAGAATATCCTCATAAAAGGGGGAGAATACTTAGAAAAAGTGAGCCAAAGTGAAGTTTTTTGTTTTGACAAAACAGGAACTCTTACCACAGGAAAACCTATGGTTGAAGGAGTCTATCTAAAAAAAGGTGTGGATGAAAAAACACTCTTTGAGTATGCTTCCCTAGCAGAACACAGAAACACGCATCCCATAGCAAAGAGTATCATAGAGTATGCAAAAAGCTTAGGAGTTCTTCCAAAAGAGTATTGGAATTGTGAGATACTCCCAGGACTTGGAGTAAAAGCTTCAAAAGATAAAGAACTCATCTTTGTAGGGAATAAAAAACTCTTAAATAACCACAAAATCTCTATAAAAGAGTTTGAAGAAAAAGCAAGCGAATATCTCCAAAGTGCTGAGAGTATCGTTTATGTGGCAAATGGTAAAGAAGCTTTAGGTTTTATAACTTTTAAACATGAAGTAAGACCTGCTACAAGGGATATGCTAGAAGCCTTGCGCCAAAGAGGGATAAAACATATCGCTCTTTTAAGTGGTGATGAGGAAAAAGTGGCACAAAACTTTGCCAAAGAGTATGGCTTTGATGCAGTTTATGCAAACGTGATGCCAGAGGAAAAAGCCCATATCATCCAAAAGCTCAAAAAAGAGTACAAAGGTGTTGTGATGATAGGTGATGGAGTAAACGATACTTTAGCTATGAGTAAAGCTGATGTGGCGATATCGTTTGCTTGTGGTGGAAGTGAAGCTGCCATCGAAGTCTCAAACATAGCCATCACTGATAGTAACCCACAAGACATAGTCAAACTCTATGATTTGAGTAAAAAGAGTTTACATGTAGTGGAGCAAAACTACTGGATAGGAACAAGTACAAATCTAGCAGGAGTTGCTTTAGCCGCGACAGGATTACTCTCACCAGTAGCAGCTGGTGCGATTCACATAGGGCATACTGTTGGCATCATGGCTAACTCTTCAAGACTGGCTCTGAAGTGATAATGATTGTCAACTTATTTTCAGTCTCATTTAAAACTTATGGGACTAAGATACACTCAAAAGGAAAGAGATGCAAATAACAAGCCAAAAGATAGTTGAGATAGCCTCTTATTTTAGTATCGTACACCATACTCCGGGGCGTCTTAGAGTGAGGGTAAATCCTAAGATAAAAGAGCTTTCAAGCGAGCTTAGTATAGAAGACATAGAACAACTCTCAAAAAAGATAAATGGTATAAAAAATATAAAGATAAACAAGATAGTAGCTTCTATCACCATAGAGTATGACAATGCGATTTTTCCAAAGCAAATGTGGGAAGATTTGATAGAGCGAAAGAATTTAGAAGAGATTACACAAAAGATAAATGCACTCTATAAGGAGATTGTATAAATGCAGACAAATTTTGACCAAAATATCCTCTTAAGCCAAAGAGTTGATCCAACATTTGATGAACCGATTTTAAACCAAACCCTTCGCATAGCGATGTATGATGAGTTTCATGCCTATGAAGCGTATAAAAAAGTAGTTGAGAAATTTGGCTTTGAGCCACCTTTTATAAACATCTTACAAGCAGAAGAACAACATATAAAAGAGTTAGAAGCTTTACATGTAAAGTATGGAGTGGAACTTCCAACCAATGACTGGGCGCAAAAGTTACAAGCTCCAAACTCTCTTAAAGAGGCTTATGAGATAGGTGTGGCAGCGGAGATTGATAACATATCTATGTACTCTCATCTTCTTGAAAACACCATTAACGCTGATATAAAAGATATGTTTTATAGGCTCCAAGCAGCCTCTTACAACAACCATCTTCCAGCATTTAGAGCGCATGTAGAAAAAACACTCACAAATAAAAATCCATTGGAAGCATTAGGAAGTTCTAGCGAAAATGTGATGGAAAAGTTTAACGAGTGGAGTGAAATCGCAAACAAATTAGCCACCAATCAAGCAAGCCCAGAAGATGTGACAAAACTACTCTCAAACACAAATCTCTCTTTTGTAGGTGGGATGTTGCTTGGGGCTGTTGGAACTGCGATTTTGACCCAAAGTATGAAAGATTCAAGCCAAGATGAGGAGGAATAGAAGATGCCTTTGTTACCTTTTACTGTTGGTATTGTTATAGGTGGCGTTGCAGTGTATCTGCTTAAAAAGAGTAAAAAATCTAAAAAATAGGAGGATGTCATGGCACTACCATTGATAGCGGGCATAGCTGTTGGGAGTTTAGCAGTTATCGCATTTAACAACAAAGATGAGATAAAAGAGAAGTTGAGCGTTGGGGCAAAAAAAGCAAAAGAGGGTGCTGAGGTTGCTTATGAGAAGACTAAAGAAGTAGCCAAAAGCGCAAAAGAGAAACTAAGCTGTCAAAAAAGTGAAGAAACCAAAGAAGTTTTAGAGAGTAAGGAAGAGTAGATGGTCATCAACACAGGTGAAGAGAGAAGTGTAACGGGCAATGTTGTAAGCGGGGCAGTAGCTTCAGCGACGATTGCAAGCGGTATCAACTATAGCCAGTATAAAAGAGGGGCAGTTGATAAACAAACGGCTGTTAAAAATACGATTAAACTTAGTATTCAAGGGGGCATTGCAACAGGAGCTGCGATAGCTGCTGCGAATTATCTTGGAAGAGGAAGTTTACTAGGGATGCTTAGTGCTGTAAGTTTTGGAATCGCAGGGGTTTATGGCGTCGAGAAAATCAGCGAAGCCATAGATGAGAAGATGGCAAAAGTAGAAGTTGTAGAAAATCAAGAAGAGGAAGAGAACAATGGATAATAATCCTTATATCAAAGAAAACATCCCAAGTGCTATCAGCGATACTCTAAGCACTTTCAATACAAATGATTTTATTAAAGGTGCACTTATCGGGGCAATGGCAACGTATCTTTTGACAAATGAAAAGGCACAAAAAGCTATTTTTAAAACTTTTGCAAAAGGCTCACAAATGCTTCAAGCAGGAGTCGAAGAGATAAAAGAACGTATGGAAGATGCAAAAGCTGAATTAGCTGCTAATCAAGAGTAGGAAAACTATGTCAGCACTTCAAGTTGTACATCATATCGCAAACAGAGTTCGCTTTCATGACTCTTTTATACCAAAAGATTGTGATGCACAAAAATTAGAAGAAGAACTCTTAAAACTAGAAGGTGTTTTGAGTGCTAGGGTCAATCCTAGAGCTAAATCTATCGTTTTGAGTTATGAAAATACTGGGATAGAAACCCTTAAACGCAAGATTGAGAAGATAGATGTACATGCTTATAAAAAACCTCAGACTTTTGAGAGTAGTTGCGATGTAGGCTTGGAGGAAAAACCATCTATCGCAGGTGTCATTCGTGCTAGTAGTGCTATGAGTATAGAGCCTTTTATCAGCGATGATAGAGCCAAGTTTGCTCTAACAAGTGTGGCTACTGCTCCACTTTTAGTAGAAGGAACAAAAGAGCTTTTTAAAGAAGGACTTACTTCTAAAGTGTTAGAGGCTACCGCTGTTGGTGTCTCTTTGGCTAGGAAAGATTATCTAGCAGCAAATATCACCAATACTATGTTAGAACTTGGCGAGTATATCGAAGAGACAACAGTACATAGAAGTGATACTCTCATCAAAGAGTTAGCAAAACCAAATATCGAAGAGACATGGATAGAAGTTGAAGTAAATGGAAAAAAAGTAGAAAAACTTGTCAAAACTTCAACTCTTAGTGTGGGTGACATAGTCATCGTTGGAGCAGGAGATACGATAAGTGTGGATGGGCATATCATCTATGGAGATGCTTCTGTTAATCAAGTCTCGATGACGGGTGAAGCAGAACCTGTGAAAAAAAGTAGAGGCGATAGAGTCATATCTGGTACTGTGGTAGAAGAGGGGCGGATAAAAATCTGGGCTGAACAAGTAGGAGAAGATACAGCAACTGCTAGGATAAAAGAGTATATCAAATCTTCTTTGAGCGAAAAATCAGCCATCGGCTTAAAAGCTACCAAATTAGCAGACTCTTTAGTGCCAGTTACTTTAGGTTTAGCTGGGTTTGCATATCTTATAAACCGTGATTTTGAATCAGTCGCCTCAGTGCTTCAAGCGGATTATTCATGCGCTTTGAAGCTTGCAACACCAGTCGCTTTTAAATCCTCTATCTCACAAGCTGGAAAAAATGGCGTGATGATAAAAGGTGCTAAGGCACTCGAAGCACTCTCTCATGTAGATACCTTTGTTTTTGACAAGACAGGAACACTCACTCACGGAGAGTTAGAAGTGGTTTCTATCAACTCTTTTGATGAAGAGTGGAGTGAAGAAGATATCTTAAACCTAAGTGCAAGTGCAGAAGAACACTACTTTCATCCAGTAGCTCAAGCGGTTATGAGAGCAGCAAAGGATAGAGGTTTTGTGCATATGCATCATGATGAAGTGGAGTTTATCATCGCTCATGGAGTGAAGACCGTAGTCAATGGCAAAGAGGTTGTTATAGGAAGCAGGCATTTTTTAGAAGATGATGAAAAAATCTCTTTTACAAAGTATACAAAGCAGATTGATGCGTGTCTCAAAGAGGGTAAAGCTATCCTTTATGTAGGGTATGATGGCAAGCTTCTTGGGACTATCGGCATGGTGGATAAACTAAGAGAAAATGCAAAAACAATGATACAAAGGCTCAAATCTCTTGGAGTAAAAGAGGTAGTGATGCTCACAGGTGACATAGAACTTAAAGCAAATGTTCTAGCTAGTGAGTTAGGAATTGATAGGGTGTATGCAAATATGCTTCCAACAAGCAAGGCTGGAGTTATCAAAGAGTTGCAAAAAGAGGGTAAAAAGGTCGCTTTTGTAGGAGATGGGATAAATGACGCACCAGCTCTCATGAGTGCAAATGTAGGCATAAGTATGCAAAAAGGGGCTGATATCGCTAAAGCAACAGCAGATATAGGACTCTTAAAAGATGATATCGAAGCAGTTTGTGATGTGAAAGAGTTAGCAAACAAAACGATGAAGCGTATAAAATCAAATTTTTACGCAACAGTTGGGATAAACTCTGGGATATTGCTTGGAGCTACGATGGGCGTATTTAGCCCTATCGCAACAGCCGTTTTACACAATGGAACAACCATAGGTTTATTATTAAATTCGGTAAAAAGAGTTAATTTAGAGGGAGCAAAAGGATAGATTTAGCTTGCCTTTGATAATATAATGATATTTAATATCAATATAGGGGTTATCAATGGCAATCTTTTTCCCAATAGCAAGTGGAATCGCAGCAGCGATGACTCTAGCGTTAACATATGAGACAGGTAAAAATGCAAAGAAAAAGTTTGATAGAAAAAAAAGGAAAAATTCCAACTCTTGATTTAGATACAAAAAAAGAGATAGCAAAGATTGGTATGACAGCCTCACTGGGTGTTGTGACCGCAACCTCTTTTTATATGAAAAACAAGCTCATGAAAAACCTTCACATAGGCTCAGGTGTGGCTTTGATAGGATTTTCATTTTGGCATCATATGCTCTATCAGCCAGAAAAAAAAGAGAAACAAAAAAAAGAAGTTTTTGAGCTAGAGGCGAAAACTCTCACTTCAGAAACAATTAGCATAGACAATGTTTATACCCATGTAAAAATCAAAGGTAAACTCACTAAAGAGGATATCGTTGCTTTTGAAAAGAGACTAGAAGCACTTCTTGATAGTTATAAAGTAGAAAAAATCAATACTCTAGTAGATATAAAAGATTTGAAAAATGTAGAATTTTTAGCTATTTGGAATGATTTTATCTTTCTTTTGAAACACTATGAAATCATCGGAAAAGTAGCCATCGTGGGAAACAGAGCGCTACAAGATCTCTCTGTGAAAATTACAAACAAATTAACTCCAGCTTCTATGCAGTATTTTGATAGCTGTGAAGAAGCAAAAAAATGGATTTTATAAACTAACAACATCTCTTTACAATCCTAAAAAATTTTTTAAAAGCTAAGTGTTTAACAAGCCTGCTAGATTTTTAGCAAGCTTGTTACTAAAAGTAAACTTCTTTTTTGTTTTATATTGATAACGAATATCATTATAATAAAACTCTAAGCTTTCATCATGTAGAATAAATAAAAAAAAGAAGGAGTGACGATGTCTGTTTTGGTCATTGGAGGAGATAACATAAATCCTATAAAATCAGTTTTAAACTCTTTAGGGGTTGAGGATATCTTGCATTGGGACGCAAGAAATAAAAACAGCGTTACAAAGAAGAAGTTACCAGATAACCTCTCTTGTGTGTTGCTGCTGACAAATTTTTTAAATCACAATGCGATGTATAAGTTTAAAAATGAAGCAAAAAAGAAAAATATCCCATTTGTTTGTGCTACGAGAAATGAAAACTCAGTTCTTTGTGCTTTTTGTGAGAAATTTGGACTTGATAAAGATTGTCCAAGAAAGGTGTTCTAATGTCAACTGCTATGCTAAGAGATATCGTGAAGAGTACATGTAAGAAGTATCAGATACCAGCTCAAAGTTGTTGTGCATGTAGCATCTACAAAATCATCACTATGCACTATAAAGAGGTTCCCAAAAAAGAGCTTAAAAGTGTCATAGTCCAGTATCTAAAGGAGTAAAAATGGGCAATGTTGTTTTAGAAAAATTAAATCACTATAAATCATTTCGTTACGATACAAAAACAAAAAGTATCGTCAATCTTAAATCTTCTGAAGAGATTGATATAGACGAATTTTTAGAGATTCAACATCTTCTTGATGTCCACAGAGTCTCTTATAGGTTTGAACCGAAGTTTATCATCAGGATTTTATGATAAAGGTCTCCAATTCTATTATGAATATGATAAATACTATCATATTCATAATTTGTTAAGTTATAATTTTATATAATTCACCAAATAAATTCTTTTGATATTGGATAAGTAATGCAAGATATAAAACTCATTGTCGATTATGGAATTTTAGGGATTTTACTCTTTATGAGTATCTTGGTTTTAGCCTATACTATCGAGCGGTTGTTCTTTTTTAGCTCTTTACATGTAAAGAATTATAAAACGAAAAATCAGTTAGAAAGGGAGCTTACAAAAAACCTCACACTCATCTCTTTGATAGGCTCAAACGCTCCTTATGTTGGGCTTTTAGGAACTGTTGGTGGGATTATGGTTGTCTTTTACGATATAGGTATGAGTGGTGGAGCGCTTGATACTTCAAAAGTTATCGTAGGACTTGCTTTAGCACTTAAAGTTACTGCGGCTGGACTTATCGTAGCGATTCCCTCTACGATGATTTATGGAGGCTTTTTGCGTAAAGTAGATATAAAGCTAAGTGAGTGGGAAGATGAAGTCGCTTAAGAGAGTTGAGGGGATAAATGTGGTTCCTCTCATCGATATCATGCTTGTACTTTTAACCATAGTGCTGACCATCTCTTCTTTTATCGCTTTGGGAAAAATCGAACTTACACTTCCAAGCGGGAGTGCGCAAGAAAAGATGCAACCAAAATCTTATGATATAGCCATAAGTAGCCAAAGAGAATTTTATGTCAATGGAAATAAAATAGAAAAAGACTCATTAGAGCAAAAGTTTTTAGAAATCACAAAAAACGATACTGTAACGATAAGAGCTGATAAACTCACCCCTTATGAAGAGTTTGTGTTTATCATAGATGTTCTCAAACAAAAAGGGATAGAAAAGATTGGTATGGTGGTGCAAGATGAGTAAAGAGATAAAACATTTGGATACAAAAAAACTTTTTACAGAAGAGTTAAAAGCTATCAAAATCATTCATAATGGAGCTGTTTATATCCTTCGGATTACAAAAGACAATAAGCTTATTTTGACAAAATAGAAAATGAGCTATATATGGACACTAAAGTATTGAAATTTTATGACATTTTAGAGATTGAAAAGAAGATACAGCATCCTTTTTCAAGAGAGGTTTTGGTAGGAAAAGTAAAAGAGCAGATAGCAGAGGGTTTTGCTATCTGGTATGATATGGGAAATGGCATAGCTATCTCCGTAAGAGACTTTACATGTAAAGAGGATTTTCTCTTAGAAGAGGAGAGTGATGTCCCTGGTGCGGTGTTTATCTTCAACCTAGGAGATGAGATTGATTTTGTTTTCAAAGACCATAGAAAACATGTCTTGAAAAAAGAGAATTTTCTTATAGGGCTTGCTTCGGATAAGTTTTGCTCAAAAACTCCGCTACAAAAAGGCAGTATATGCAAAACTATCTCCATCGGTATCAAAGAGGAACTTTTTTTACAACTTACTCCTGCTTTTAAAAATATCAAAAAATACATTACACAAACACTAAAACATACATATGCTATCTTTTATGATAAGAGTATCGATATCGAACAGTTTGAAGCATTGAAAGGTTTAAAAAACAAAGATGCTTACGAAGAAGCTTTATCAAGTCTTTATCTTGAGTCAAAAGCACTTTTGCTCATACACTATACCATCAAATGTATAGAAAAGATTTTAAATCTCTCTTCTTCTTTTTTGTTTGATAAGAATAGATTAATCTCTTTGGAGAGGGCAAAAGAAGTTATCACTAATGAATACGATAAAAACCTCTCAATCAAAGAAATTGCCTCAAAAGCGGCAACAAATGAGTGTTATCTCAAAAAAGATTTTAAGGAGTTTTATGGGATGACCATCTTAGAAATGGTTCAAAAAAAACGGCTTGAAAAGGCAAAAGAGCTTTTGATTCAAGATTTGAGCGTTAAAGAAGTTGCCATCAAGGTTGGTTACAAGCATGTAGGGTACTTTAATAAGTTATTTCATAGTTGCTTTGGTATCACTCCTCGTTTATATAGAAAAAACTCTCTTAAAGTTTAATTTCCCTTTTGTATATCAAATTTTTCCTTTTAGTGTCATATCCAATATTGATAATTGAAATCAAAAAATGATACTATTGCGAAAAAATTGGAGATATACATGAAAAATAACAAAAACTTATTTAAACTCAGTTTAGCATTGTGTTTGTCACTGCCATCTTTTGCCCTATCTCAAGGCAATGAAACAGTTGAACTATCAGAAGTAACAGTTGTGGGAGAAAAGGTTGAAAAAACCCTACAAGAGACAACCACAGCAGTGAGTGTTTTTTCTGCGAAGCAACTTGAAAATTCAGAATTAAAATCAGCATATGATGTTGCAGCAAAAGTACCAAATATGATAAACAATCCCTCAGATATACCTATTATCAGAGGGGTTAATGGTGCAGGACCTGCTATAGGTGGCTTTGCTGTAATCTCAGGTTCAAGACCAAGAGTAAGTACAAATATAGATGGTATTAGTGAGTCATGGAATGGACAACGCTACATCGATGTGGGTTCATGGGATGTTGAACAAATCGAAGTTTTAAGAGGACCACAATCAACTACACAAGGAAGAAATAGTATCGGTGGAGCAGTCGTAGTGAAGACAAAAGACCCGACATTTGAAACCAAGGGGGCTGTTCGCATAGGCTATGAAAATGAAGACGATAAAGCACTCTTGGTAGCTATGATTTCTGGACCACTTCTTGAAGATGAGTTAGCCATGCGCCTGAGTGCAGAGGGTGTTTATGGTAATGGATTTATCGATTATACAGGAGCAGATACTCCTTGGGACCCTTCAAAGATAAAACAAAACAGTGTTCGTGGAAAACTTTTATGGCTACCAAAACATGTAGATAACCTTATCGTTAAATTAGGCGCAACTCATAGGAAAAGCGAAGGTGGATATATGAATGAGATATCTCCAAATACAGCCATTTCAGCCTATAACTTTGTAGTTGCAGCTCCTTCTTCTTTGGTTCGCTATGGTGACTCATCAAACAGTGCTTTAAATCTGGATATCGAATACGAGATAAAAGAGGATTTGAATTTTTACTTTTTAGCTGGATATAGTGATACTAAGACAACTTTTGAGCAAGCGCCCACCGCACTTGATATGGAAATTGATGAAAAAAGCACTACTTTAGAAGCTCGTTTGGTGCATGACCCAAAAGGTGGTTGGCTTACGAGTATGGCAGGAATCTATTTTTATAATCGTTCACAAGATACTCTCATGAGCAGACAGATAAGCATGAATGGCGATGATAAGATTAAAGCACTTGCTTTTTATGCAGAAGAGGCTTTACATGTAAACGATAAATTAGATTTTATTTTTGGTGGACGAGTGGAGAGAGAAGCACAAAAAAGAGATGTTGTTTATATGACAAAAACGATGAATGCAGATGTCGCAGAAACTGTTTTTCTTCCTAAAATAGGGGTCAATTATAAACTTACTCCTGAACATAATCTAGGTTTTACAGTGCGAAAAGGATATAGCCCAGGTGGTGGTGCTCTTACTTGGGATACATATAGCTACTATGAGTATGATAAAGAAGAAGTATGGACCTATGAAGCAACAACTCGCTCTTTAATGTTGGATAAAAAATTAACACTGAACACAAATCTCTTTTATAACAAGTACGATGGATACCAAGGTATCACTGGGGCTGGCTTAGGGCAACGTTTCTCAAATGTACCAAAAGGGGAGAGTTATGGATTTGAGCTTGAGAGTGCTTATATGTTCAGTTCAGAACTTGAACTAAATGGAGCTTTTGGACTTTTAAAGACAAAGATTACTGAAGCACCGATGGGTACAACTTATAAAGGCAATGAGTTTAATCATGCACCGCATTTTACAGGAAGCTTAGGCTTTACAAGATATTTTGGTGGAGGATTTTTTGTGGGGAGTGATTTGAATTATGTAGGTAAATACTACACAAATATCAACAACCTTGAAACCTATAAAGCTGGAAAATACACCTTAGTTAATCTCAATTTTGGTTATAAAACAAAAGATTATACCATCAAAACATATCTAAAAAATGCATTTGATGAAGAAGTTTTATATAACTACCGTGGAACATTTGCCCAAGTTGGTCAACCAAGAACTTTTGGTGTGACTTTTGATTATCGTTTTTAGAGGGCACGAAACACTGTGATAAAAAATTTTTTAAAAGAGTTTTGCACTCCTGAGTTAAGTGGAAAAAAGATAGGACTTTTTAGGGTACTGACCGCCATTTTTGGCGGTTTGATACTCTCATATCTAGGGATGACACTGCTTGCTTTTTTAATCCCTTGGGAGATAAAAGAGGCTGCTGTAATCTCGATTATGTTTAACACTTTTGCTTGGGCTAGCGCTGCAACTTGGATAGCACTTGCTTATACAAAGTTAGAGGCTCTGTTACGATTTTTAGTACCAACTCTTATCTTCTCTTTTGCCCTTTTTATGCTTTATTGAGGTTATTATGGAAAAATCAAAATTATTTAAACAAAGACTTTTTAGAATCCATATTGCATCAGGAGTGAGTTTTGCGATTATCATGTATCTGTCCATATTTTTTGGTGTTTTTGCAATCTTTTTACCTTATATCCAAACTTGGGAAAAACCCTCAAGATACATACAAAAGATTGAGATAACTAAGATTGATTTTAATACCATCTTAGAAGAAGTATTCAAAGAGCCAAATTTCCCTAAAAACAACATCTTGATAAACTTGCCAGGTCGCAATGGAGAAAGTGCTGTTGTAATAAGCCATAGGTTTGCACAAGCTCTCACTTTTGATCCTCATACAAATCAAAAAATAGAAGACGAAACTAAAGAAATATCTTATTTAGCAGGATTTTTAAATGAGCTTCACTATGGGCAACCACTGAAACTACTTGGAAGACTGGTTTTTGGTTTTAGTGCTGTGGGGAGTATGCTTTTGGTGATTAGTGGAATTGTTTTGATACTTATGTTTAAATTTAAAGGGAAAAATACAACACCACAAAATCTTTTTTCTGCGTTACATGTAAAGATTTTTCAATGGATATTTTTACCATTTTTTCTCATTATCCTCTCTGGTGCAGTGATGAATATAGGTTTAGTAAGTTCAGGTGTAATGGCAAAAATACTCTCTAAAGGAGAAGCAAATTCGATAGATGGAGTAGTAGGTACTGTTTTATTTGCACAAGAAAAACCGATAAAACCAACTGGAAATGAAGCTTTGATGAAGCCAATTAGTGAACTTTTAATTCAAGCAAAAAACATCAATGAAAATTTGATTTTTAAACAAATCAAGATAATAAACTGGAATGATGAAAATGCTAGAGTGCAAATCATAGGGTATGACCCTTATAAGCCATTTTTAAATGGGGGATTTTTTAACCAACCTCATATAACGCTAAAAGCTACTACTGGTGAGTTAGTAGATGAAAAAAAGGTTTTTGATGCAAGCGTTCCTGTTTTTGTGGCTGAGGGAATTTTCTTTTTGCACTTTTTATTTGGTATAGATATTTTTTCTCGTTCTTTTGTTGCTGTTTTGATGGGGCTTTGTGGTATCGCCATAGGTTTTGGGGTGATGCTTTGGCTGGAGAAAAAAGCTAAAAGATTTGATAGTGTAATCCCTTTTTATCATTGGTTTGGTAGATTCTCTTTAGCTTGTATGATAGGAGTTGTTCCAGCTACTGGTAGTCTTTTTTTGCTTCAGTGGTTACTCCCTTTTGAGATGAGTGATAGGGTTTTGTGGCAACAAGGCATCTTTTATAATGTTTGGTTAGCAACTCTATTTTGGTCGTATTTTCGCATAAATGCTTATACAGTCGCTAGAGAGTTTTTGCTCTTAGGAGGTATTTTATTTTTAGCAACAGTTGTGATGCATTATATAAGGTTACAGACTACACCTTGGAGTTTGTTGCAACGAGGAATGAGCCATATCTTAGGTGTTGATGTAGCTTTGATTTTGTTTGCATTAGCTCTTTTATGGCTTGCCAAAAAGTTACCAAAAGATAGAGAAACTATGAAAAGTTTGTTTAAAAATAAGGATTCAAAATGAAAAAAATGATGATTTTTATGCTCTTATTGCCTTTTTATTTGTATGCGCATACCTTGGTGTTGAGTGTATTTGACAATGGAGATGATACTATAAATATAAAAGGGATGTTTAACACAGGGGAGAGTGCTGCTGGGGCTATGGTGAGATTAGAAGCTTTGAGTTCACATGAAGTTTTATTTGAACAAAGATTATCTGATGAGAGTGAACTTGTGACAAAGATACCAGAAGTTCCTTATATAATCATCTTAGATGGTGGACCAGGTCATAGTACAAAACATGAGGGAATCCCTCCAAAAGAGGGTTTTAAACAAGAAGTAAAAAAGCAAGTCAAAGCTAAAAAGCCTCAAGAAAAACCAAACAGAATGAGTATGAAACTCTCCTCTAGTGTAGCGGTAAATGTAAGTATCTTGATTGCTTTTATCTTGTTGTTTGCTACTATTTTTGTCAGTGTAAGAAATACAAATAAGTTGCTTTTAGCTATAAAAGAGTCTCAAAAAGAGTAGAGATATAAGTATCTTTGAAGAGAGAATTAAGCAAAAGTTTTATATGATAATGATTATTATTTATAAAACTAGACAGCAAATTCTTTCGATAGTAGCCAGCGACTAACTCATAAATTTAGGATTGAAGATGAATGCAAAAAAAGCATTTATACTCAGTTTAGTAGCTGGCAGCTTACTGAGTGCAAATGAAACTGTAAATCTTGATACTATCGTAACGATAGGAACAAAAACACAAAGTAGTATCAAAGACCTCCCAATGCAAGTGGAAGTTATAGGGGAAGAGGAGATACAAAACAGTGGAGCTTCCAATGTTGGGGAATTGCTTAATTCTACGGGAGATATTTATCTCAATACTTCAGGAAGTAACGGTGCAACTATGAGCATACGAGGCATGGCTCATGCTGATACTCTCATCCTCATAGATGGAAAGAGAGTCAATGGAGAGTTTAGTAAAACATACGAACTTGATAGAATCCCAACAGGTATGGTTGCACGAGTCGAGATAGTAAAAGGAAGCTCAAGTTTACTCTATGGAAGTGATGCGATGGGTGGGGTTATCAATATCATCACAAAAAAGCCTAAAGAGGCATTGAGCGGGGATATCCAAGCGCTACACGGGAAAAATAAAAATGCTTTAGATTTTAATCTTTTAGGTGTTGTTGATAAAACATCTTATAGTTTTTATGCTAATTATCTCAAAAGAGATGTTTTTGATAAGCAAGAAACAACAGATATAAAAGTCATGCAAGCAGGCGCAGAAACTTCTCCATCTAGCTTAGTAGGTGTCGGGAATTGGGCAACTTTGCGTTCAAATCTCAATGATACTTATATCTTAAATCGAGCCTATCAAGATGAACTGGAGTTAAAGAACGTGGGGCTAAAAGTAGCTCATGAAGTAGGGGATTCTCTCACATTAAGGGCTGATTTTAGCTTTTTAAAAGAGGATAAAAACGCTTTGTACATAAGCAATATGTATCCGACAAATTATATCCAAGGGGGCAATAGCATAAAAGCTAAGTATGTCCCAGCCGAACAGTTTGATAAAAATGAGAGAAAAACATATGGTGTTGGAGTAGATTATAAACCAACAAGTTCTCTATCCCTAAGATATGACCTCTCTTTTTCACAGTACGACAAAGATAGAAAAGTTTATACACCACTTTGGAGTGAGCTTGGTTATGCTTCAAAAGAGGCATCTTTAACAAGTGCAAATAAATCTACCATCAAACACCTTACAAATGAGTTTTTATCAACGTATGATTTTGATGCAAAAAACAGATTTACCTTTGGTGCAGAACATAGGCAAACAGATGTAAAATCATCAGCATATAGTGTAGATGATAGAAAATACTCTGGAGGATTTTTACAACACCAATACCAACTTTTAGACAAGCTAAATTTACTGTATGGCTTGCGATACGATAAAGACTCTATCGGCGAAGATGCGACCTCACTGAGTGCTGGAGTAAGATACCAAATCACAGATACGATGAACGTAAGAGCAAACTATTCGCAAGGCTTTAGAAGTCCTGATGATAGAGAGTTGTATGTTGACCAAACAAGTCCTAGTGGGAAAAAAATGTTAGGCGCAACAGTGCTAGATACTGCTTCAGGAAAGACAACAGTTTGGGATTTGAAGCCAGAAACAAGTGAGACTTATGAGATTGGATTTGATACTTCAGGTGAGATGTGGAACTTTGATATAACCGTTTTTCAAACAGATATCAAAGATAGAATCACTCAAATTGCAACGGCAAATTATAACAGCTTTGAAAATGTCAGTGATAGCCGTATAAGAGGGTTTGAGAGTTCACTGAGCCTTAGTCCTCTTTCAAACTTTATGGCAAAAGTTACTTATGCAAATTTTGATGCAAAAAATGAAACAGATAATACAGATTTGACTTTCACGCCAGAGTCTCTAGCGAGTTTAACTTTGAGTTACTTTCCTCTTTCAAATATAGAAATCCGTTCTATCACCAAATATGTAGGCAAACAAAAAGGGGATGAGTTTGAACAGATAGATAGCTACACGCTTACAAATCTAAAAGTCATTTATAGTGATGTTATGAAAGATTTTGACTTGTTTGTTGGGGTTGATAATCTCTTTAGAGAGTCTCTCCCTGAAGAGTTAGGTGCGGTTGATAGGTTAAATTATTATGCTGGTGTTAGATATAAATTTTAAGGAGAAAATGTGAAAAAGATATTGGTTACGATTTTATTCGTTGGGGCGAGTTTAGTTTTTGGGGCTAGTGAAACCTCTAGTAAAAAT
>DLUF01000112.1 GCA_002742765.1 Sulfurospirillum sp. UBA12182
TTTTTTAGTGAAAAACTACTTTTTAGAAAACTCTATTAAGCCCTCTGTTGGCGAACTTGCAGTTGCAAAAGGCTTTTTTAAAATTCTCCCTGCTAAAAAACTTTGACGACCTGCTATTACTGCATTTTTCATCGCTTCAGCCATTAAGATAGGATTTTTTGCCCCAGCTATCGCTGTATTTGTCAAAACACCATCTGCACCTATCTCCATAGCGATTGCAGCGTCACTTGCACATCCTATCCCAGCATCGACTATGACAGGAACATTCACAGCCTCTTTGATAAAAAGTACATTGTATCTGTTTTGAACTCCTAAACCACTTCCTATTGGAGCTGCTAATGGCATCACAGCAGCACTTCCAGCATCTTCTAGTCTCTTTGCCATAATTGGGTCATCATTTGTATATGTCATGATAGTAAATCCATCACGAGCCAAGACTTCACAAGCTTTAAGTGTTTCCATAACATCAGGGTAGAGAGTTTTTGCAGTATCTCCGATAACTTCAAGTTTAATCAAGTCTATACCTGTTGCTTCTCTAACCATTCTAAAAAGCGTTATTGCATCCTCTGCTGTTGTACATCCTGCTGAATTTGGTAAAAGTTTTATATCTGTATCTTTAAAATAATCTAGTAAATTCTCTTCATTTGGATTAGTTATATTTACTCTTCTAACAGCGACTGTAATAAGTTTTGAGCCACTTGCGATAGTTGCATCACGTGTCGTTTGAAAATCTGGGTATTTTCCACTTCCTACTATTAGTCTACTCTCTAAATCTATATTTCCAATTTTTAGTATATCGCTCATTTTTTCTCCTAATTTTTTAATTGTCTAGTATATCAATAATTGTCTTAGGCAAAAGTTCATGCTCTAGGCTATGAATTTTCTCTTCAAACTCTTTAAAGCTCATTGTACCTTTTTGAAAACACTCTTGAGCTATAATCTCTCCACCATCAAGTTCTTCATTGACATAATGAACTGTAATCCCCCCTATCTTCATAGAAGAGTCATAACTCTCTTTTATCGCATGAGCACCTTTGAAAAGTGGTAACAAAGATGGATGTAGATTAATCGCTTTTATGTTTTGCGTAAAAAACGGAGTTAAAATACGCATAAATCCTGCTAGTACACTAAGTTCTGCCCCACTTTGCTTGATAATTCTAACTAACTCTTTATCAAATTCTTCTCGATTTGGAAAATCTTGATGTTCTATAACTAAAGTGTCTAAACCATATTTTTTAGCTCTTTGTATCCCAAAAGCATCTTTTTTATTGCATATTAGACAAACAACTTCTATCTTACATGTACGAAACTTTTTGTTGTGTACTTTTTCTAAAATTTTTTCTAAATTCGAACCAGAACCACTAAAAAGAATCGCTATTTTTTTTGTAACCATTTTATCCCTTCACATATATCTAACGGATTTAATGCATAAGAAGCTAGTTTCATTTTTTTGACACTTAACACGTGAGCTAAAGAGGCATGGATACTCGCTTCTAAGTTAGTATAGCCTTGTGCTATCAAAGAGCCTATAAAACCAGCTAAAACATCTCCACTGCCACCTTTTGAAAGCCTTGTATCTCCTAAAGGATTGATATAAACTTTTTCTTTATGCGTTATCAAAGTGTTAGCACCTTTTAATAACAATGTTATATGTGGATATTTTTTAGCAAACATTTTAACATATCGCATACGATGATTTTGAAGTTCATTTACACTAATTTGTGCAAGATTTGTAAGCTTCAAAAGAGCGCAAAACTCTTTTGGATGTGGAGTTAAAACTATATTCTTTTTTTTCTCTAGGATTTCTAAAATCACCTCTTGATAAAATAAATCTGCATCAATAACTAAAGGTTTTGAATGAGAGAGTAAATACTCATATAAAAGTTCGCTTTCAATCTCTCCAAGACCCATGCCAGCAACAACCACAGAGGCATTATGTGGTAGATGATGTGTTTTGATTAAAAAAGGAGGGATGTTTTCTATTTCTTTAGCAATGATGCTCACAAGACCTGAACCTAGGTTAAAAGCAGCTGTCGCAGATAAGATACTCGCTCCGCTCTTCTCTCCACTTAAGATACAAGTATGTCCAAACTCCCCTTTGTGTGTGTTTTTCTTGGCTCTTACAGGTAATTTTAAATCCTCTTTTTCTAAGACAAAAACATCACTATTTGTTTCATAAACTTGTCGACTAACACCTAAGTTTGCAACTTTTATCATGCCAACATACTCTTTTGCGATATCTGAGTATAATGCTTCTTTTAAAGCCCCCATACTCACAGTAACATCAGCATTAAAAGCTTCATTTTGAATATATCCATCAACATCTATACCTGAGGGGATATCGCAAGCTATCTTTATCCCTATTTTTTGGTTTAATGTATGGATTAGAAAACTTATCTCTTCGCTCATCTGTTTTTTAAAGCCAGAGCCAAAAAGACAATCCACATAACAATCAGCCTCTTCTAAATGAGTTAGAAGTTTTATACCCAAAGCTTTTGCTCTTTTTAGTTGAAGTTTTGCCATTTGAGACTTTTGGCTTAAAGGCATAAAGAGTGCCACTTCGTAATCTTTGTGCAAAATCCTAGCACTTGCTATTCCATCTGCACCATTGTTTCCACTACCACAGATATAGAGGATTTTTTTTCCTTTTTTTAGCCGTTTTCTTATCTGTTTTGAAAGCTCTTGTGCGGCATGTTCCATTAACAAGTCTTCACTGAGATAAAACTCTTCATAGCATCTTTTATCTAAATCTTCTAATGCATAAAAAACTTTTTTCATTTTATCCCCTATGTCTAAAATTTAAAGCTTCCAAAACATGTGGGCTTTTGATAACTTCACTTTGATCCAAATCTGCAATAGTTCTGGAAATCTTTTTGATTTTTGCAATACTTCTGTGGTTTAGTGAGTATTTTTGTATAGCAGTCGATAAGATACTCAAAGCCTTTTCATCTAAAACACAATATTTGTTAATATCCTCTTCAGAAAGTTTTGCATTAAACTCTTCTTGTCCTCTTTTTTTTGAAAAGATAAAAGCATCTAAGACTTGCTTGAACATTTGAGATGAACTGATATCTTCTTCTTGAAAAAAGCCTTCATTCATCTGAAAGTAGATATCAATTCTATCTAAAAGTGGT
Organism: Sulfurospirillum sp. UBA12182; assembly: GCA_002742765.1. Taxonomy (GTDB): domain Bacteria; phylum Campylobacterota; class Campylobacteria; order Campylobacterales; family Sulfurospirillaceae; genus UBA6810. Next base: position 3,135 of record DLUF01000112.1, read on the forward strand.
TCTGAAATTCTATTTTTATATCTTTTTATCTCCAATTCATTACATCTACACTCTTTTGTATTTGAAAGTAGATTACCACAAGGACAAGGATTTTGTGCGGCTGCAAAAAGAAATTTTGTATCATATTTGACCTTCGCATTTACTCTTGAGATAAGGACTTGATTATCTTCTAGTGGCTCTCTTAAACTTTCTAAAACACTTTTAGAAAAATGAGGAAATTCATCAAAAAAAAGTATTCCGTTGTGAGCAAGTGCACACTCACCCGCAACAGCTTTTAAGCTCCCCCCTCCAAAGATACTCGGTTTTGAGGAAGTGTGATGAGGAGAACGAAAAGGTCTTATAGCATGTAAGTTACTATTTTCTCCTACGATTGAGTTATAGGCATTAATCTGTAATACTTCTTTCATACTCATAGGAGGAAGGATATATCGAAGTCTTTTCAAACTCATACTCTTGCCACATCCAGGGCTTCCTTCTAAGAGGACATTATGCATTCCAGAAGCAACTATAACCAAGGCTCTTTTAAGTCTATTTTGTCCTTTTACTTCTTTAAAATCTAATTCAAAATTTTCTTCATAAAAATATTTTTGATTTTCCAATTCGATATATTGTCCAAGAGAACTTTTTAACTCTGTTGTCTTAGAAAATGTCCCTAAGGTGAAAAATTCTATACACTCTTGAAGTGTTTCAAAAGGATACGCTTCAATATTTGGAATTTGAGAAACTTTTTCATAAGAGTCGGAGGGAATGATAACTTTTAAATTCTGTTTTTTGGAAGCAAGAGAGAGAAGAATAGGAAATATAAGATTGGTCTCTTTAACCTTACCGTCAAGCCCTAGCTCTCCAAATATATAATATCCATCAAAACTAATGCTCTCTTTTTGTAAATAAATCAAAAGAGCTATACCTAAATCAAAATGGCTTCCCTCTTTTTTCAAATCACTTGGTGAGAGACTCACTGTTATCTTTTGTGCTGGGTATTTAAATCCAAGAGTAGTAAGAGCAGACTTAATTCTCTCTTTTGATTCTTGAATTGATTGATTTGCAATTCCAACTATGGAAAAGCCAGGGAGAGCTCTTACATAAGCAGATTCAACTTCTACTTCTTTAGCTTCATTAAAATCGAGTGTAGCGCATAGAAATTTCTTAATTTTTTTTTCACTCAAAATTATCTACTCGCTTTTGTTTTCTTTTTCCACTCTTTTTCAAATTTTTTTCTTTTAAGGTATGAAAGTTTTTCGATAAAAAGATGCCCTTTTAGATGATCTAATTCATGCTGAAATGCAATCGCCATCAAACCATCAAATTTTCTTTCTATTTTATTTCCATATCTATCAAAATACCTTACATGTATCTCTTTTTTTCTTTGTACCTCATCATAATATCCAGGAACGCTCAAACAACCCTCTTGATAGGTTGTCAATCCTTCTCCATCTATAATTTGAGGATTAATAATCTCATATAAATCATTTGGATCTTGTTCATTGTTTTCATTTACAAGATTGATAATTAAAACATTCTTTCTTACACCTATTTGTATAGCGGCAAGACCAATACCTTCATTTGCATACATAGTATCTTTCATATCATCTAACAAAGTATGCAACTCTTCATCAAAAACTTTCACATCAACTGATGCTTCTCTTAATCTTTTATCTGGATAAACTAATATCTCACGCGTCATCGTTACTTTCTTCTTCTTTCTCTTCTTCTTCAGTTTTTTCTTCTAACTCGCATACTGCATACGGAAGCAATCTTTTCCCCGTTGTTGGTAAAAAATCAAGAGCACAAGAGATAAACTCTTCAACGCTGTGATTTGGATCAATAGGAACTATCGCTAGCTCGATATCTGTATCAATCTCAGCATCACCTATAAAAGAACTTGTCGCATAGATAAGGTCACTAATTCTGTCACAAGCTCTTTTCGCATTATTGATATCTGTATGCATCATAAGCATCCCAAAAACACCCTCACCATAGTGTGAAACAACATCACTTCTTCTTGATGTTTTTAAAAGAAGCTTTGCAACATTTCTTGTTAGAACCATTCTATCTTTTGAGTTTACTATTTTATTTAAAATGGTATCTTTAACTTTTACTAAAACCAAAGAGCTTTTATGATGGTATTTTTTGATAGATTCACACTCTTTTTCGATTGATTGCAATAGATATCTTCTGTTATAAACCCCATACCTACTATCAAAAATAGCTTTACTCTCAATATCTTTTAAGATAACACCTGTTTTTTCATAGTGTTTTTTCAACACTTCCATCTGTTTTGAAGTTAAATCTACAAGTTTTTTTAGGTCTTCTGTGAGTGCAGAAGCAATATTTTGTATTGATAGTTGAGAGGAACTAACTTCTAGTTCATTGGTTCTTTTTTTGATGATTTCTCTCATAACATTGAGATTCTTATATACTGTTGAAACCACTTGCATGATACTTTTTATCTGAGCAAATCCCTCTTTAACATCCATTTCCATTTTTGCTCTGTGTTCATCATCATTGACAGCTTCAGCTTCTAAGAGTTCATTTATTCTTTTTTTAAAAGAGACTGGTTTATTATCTAAGAGCTTGTCAAAATAGATTTGAAAGTTATTGGGAGTTGGAGGGATATTCTCATCCATCATAACTTTGAGGATATAAAGAGAAAACTTTTCTAGTTCACTGTTTGTATTTTGTGACTTGTCAACCTCTTCAGACTCTTCTTGTGTGCTCTTTGGTCGTTTTCCAAGTCCACTTTGAATTTTATTTCTATCTAACCGAACCATGAAAAGTTTCTCCTCTAATTTACTTAAAGCTTTTTTCTAAAACTTTATCTATTAATCCATATTCACAAGCTTCAAGAGAGCTCATAAAAAAATCTCTCTCAGTATCTTTTTCTATTTTTTTAACTGTTTGCTTTGTATTTTTTGCCAAAATGTCATTCAAAATTTTCTTAAGTCTTAGTATCTCTTTAGCTTGAATCTCTATATCAGTTGCCTGACCTTGAGCACCACCTAATGGCTGATGAATCATAATTCTAGCATTTGGTAAAGCATATCTTTTTCCAGGAGTTCCACAACTAAGCAAAAATGCTCCCATAGAAGCTGCTTGACCTATACAAATTGTACTGATATCTGGTCTTATATAATTCATGGTGTCATATATACTAAATCCACTTGTAATAACCCCGCCAGGAGAGTTAATATATAGATAGATATCTTTTTCAGGATCTTCTGCTTCTAAAAAAAGAAGTTGTGCCACGATAGAAGATGCCACGTGGTCATTGATTTCACCACTTAGCATGATAATTCTATCTTTTAAAAGACGAGAATATATATCGTAACTTCTCTCTCCACGACCAGTTTTTTCAACTACTATTGGAACATAGCTCATTCTTATTCGCCTTTATTCTCTTTGTTAAAAAGTTGTGTAAAGAGTCTCTCTTCTATTATAGACATCTTAATAGCTGGTAGTACACCTTGTTTTTGATAATACTCAAAATATGCTTTTGGATCTTGTCCTTGTTGCATCGCTTCAAAGTAAATCATTTGCATTACTTCTTGGTCTTCTACCTTGATGTTTTCAGCTTTTGCAAGTTCATCAACTAAGAAAGTAAGCTTAACTGAATTTGTTGCTTCAGCTCTAAATTCTTCTCTTTTTTCTTCTATCTTCTTTGGATTTTCTGCATACTCTTTAATCTCATCTTCGCTAAGACCATTAAAGATATTTCTTACTTGCATATCTATCTCTTGGTCAACGATATTTTGAGGAAGATCAAATGTGATTTTTTCTAAAATCGTCTCTACAAATTTTGGTTTTACTTCTTCAGCATAAATTTTTGATAATTTTTCATTTTCTAATTGTTCTTTGATTTGCTCTTCTAATGTTTCTACTGTAGGATTTTCAAAACCTGGAAGAAGTCTTTTTAATGTTTCTTCACTTGGTGTTTCTGGAATCTCTTTGATTTGGATATCGTGTAATTTAATCTTAAAGATAGCTACTTTACCTGCTAACTCTTTTGAACCATAATTTTCTGGGAAAGTTACTTCGATATCTTTTTCTTCATCTATTTTCATTCCGATGATTTGATCTTCAAAGCCTGGTATAAAAGAACCGCTACCAATTTCTAATGAATACTTTTCTGCTTTGCCACCATCAAAAGCAACACCATCGATAAAACCTTCAAAATCGATCTGAACAAAATCACCAGATTTTACTGCTCTTTTTCTAGGAAGTTTTGTTAGAGGAGCTGTTAGTTTTAGCATAGTTTCCATTCTTTCAGCTATCTCTTTTTTTGTAACTTTAGGTGTTTTGTACTCTGGAATCAAATCCTTATATCCTTCGATATTGATTTGTGGGCGGAAAGAGATTTTTATCTCTACATCTAAACCATCTTCAACTCTATCCATTTTTGTAATTTGTGGCTCACCTACGACATCTTTATGTGTCATTTCAAGCTCTTTTAAGGCATCATTTAAAAAAACTCTCAATGCTTCTTGTTCTGCGTCTTGCTTGATTTGAGCACCATGTCTTGCCATCACAACGTGAGCTGGAACTTTTCCTTTTCTAAATCCATCAACTTTCATATTTTTTGCAGCTTCATTAGCCATCTTTTGCTGTTTTTGGTTTAAAAATTCAGCTGATACTTTTGCTTCTGCTTTTGCATTTGCACCATCAATTCTTTCTACCTTGATTTGCATATAATCCCTTTATTATAAAAATATTTGCATTAATATAGCAAATTTTTGCTTTATATCCTATTACACTCATTTGTACATGTAGAAGTTTTATAAGCTAAAAAGAAAAAAAAAGATATAATTTTGCTTAAATTATCCTAGAAAAGTGAACAAATTATGAATCATCAAAACGAATTTGAACAAGCCGTAAAAAAGATATTGGAGCTAGTTGGAGAAGACCCATCAAGAGAAGGACTTGTCAAAACTCCTACAAGAGTTGCAAAAGCTTATGAATTTATGACACAAGGTTATCACCAAAATCCAGAGGAAGTTCTCAATGAAGCCCTTTTTGAAAGCGATAACGACCAAATGGTTCTCATCAAGGATATAGAGTTTTATTCGATGTGCGAACATCATCTACTTCCTATTATAGGGCGTGCTCATGTAGCATATATCCCTGATGGCAAAGTTGTTGGTTTATCAAAAATCCCTCGTATGGTTGATGTGTTTGCAAGAAGACTACAAATCCAAGAACAACTTACCGAACAAATTGCAGATGCAATTAACGGAGTTATTAAGCCAAAAGGGGTTGGTGTTGTCATCCAAGCTAGACATATGTGCATGGAGATGAGAGGAGTACAAAAAACTCATTCAGCCACGACTACATCTGCGCTTAGAGGAATGTTTTTGCGTTCAGACACAAGAAAAGAGTTCTTTGATATCATCAATGCACCAGGGGAAATTAGGTTCTAATGCCACTCTCACACTTTAAAGCAAAACTCAAACAAGGAAATCTCTCTCCAAAATTTGGGACAATAAAAAAAATAAGCTCTACTAACATAGAAGCTCAAGGGCTTAGAGTTAGTATCGGAGATATAGTCAAACTTGTCTCTTTGGATGGAAAAAAAGAAGAGTTAGGAATGGTTACAGAGATAGACCAATACTCTTTTTTTATCTCTCCTTTTGGCTTTATAGAAGGCTTTAAAAGTGGTGATAAGGTTTTTATTAGCGAACAAGGCATGATGATACCTGTTGGCGAAGAGTTATTAGGACGTGTTGTTGACCCTTTTATTAGACCAAAAGATGGAAAATCCCCTATTAGCGGAAGTGCTTGTGCACCTATCATGAAACCTCCTCTTGATGCAATGAAAAGAGGACTTATCGATGAACCTTTTCGTGTTGGAGTAAAAACAATTGATGGATTACTCACTTGTGGGAAAGGACAAAAAGTCGGTATTTTTGCAGGCAGTGGTGTTGGTAAATCTACTCTTATGGGCATGATTGTAAGAGGGAGTGAAGCACCTATAAAAGTCGTAGCACTTATCGGAGAGCGTGGACGTGAGGTTCCTGAGTTTATTCAGAAAAATTTAGGAGGCGACTTATCAAATACAGTTATCGTTGTAGCAACAAGTGATGACTCCCCTCTCATGAGAAAATACGGCGCTTTTAGTGCTATGAGCATAGCTGAATATTTCAAAAATCAAGGAAGAGATGTCCTTTTTATGATGGACTCTGTTACAAGATTTGCAATGGCTCAACGTGAGATAGGACTTGCTCTTGGCGAGCCTCCCACTTCAAAGGGCTACCCTCCCTCAGTTCTTACACTTTTACCACAACTAATGGAGCGTGCTGGAAAAGAAGAAGGGAAAGGTTCTATCACAGCATTTTTTACTGTTTTGGTAGAAGGAGATGATTTAAGTGACCCTATTGCTGATCAATCAAGAAGTATCTTAGATGGACATATTGTTTTAAGCAGAGAATTAACTGATTATGGGATTTATCCACCAATTAGTATCCAAAACAGTGCTTCAAGGGTTATGAGTGATGTTATAGATAAAGAACATAAACTTGCTGCTATCAAATTCAAAAGGCTCAATTCTATTTTAAAAGAAAATGAAGTACTTTTACGAATAGGTGCTTACCAAAAAGGCAATGATAAAGAGTTAGATATGGCAATCGCTAAAAAAGAGCTTATGGAACAATACTTGCAACAGACACCTGAAGAGGTTTTTGATTTTACTGAAAGTATCGAGAAGCTCAAACAAATTATCAAATAGTTACGAAAATTTATAATAATTTAAAGAATAAAAGAATAATATGCCATTAGTGAATTAGGATATATTTTATCCGATTATAAAATAAAGATAAAAATGAGAGTTTTTTCTTACTTTTTTTGTAAGAAAAACATTCAAGGGAAACCTTGAAAAGGAGACGATTTTATGAGAGTCTATTTAGACAATAATGCCACTACGATGGTCGATCCAAAAGTTTTTAAAGCAATGGAGCCTTTTTTCGTACAAATGTATGGAAACCCTAACTCATTGCATCAATTTGGAAGCGAAACACATCCTGCTCTTCGCTGTGCAATGGATCAACTATATAAAGGCATTAACGCAAAAGATGAAGACGATATCATCATCACTTCATGCGCAACTGAAAGTATAAACTGGGTTATCAAAGGTGTTTATCACGACCATATTTTAAATGGGGAAAAAGACCACATCATAACAACAGAAGTCGAACATCCAGCTGTTATCGCAGCTTGTAAACAATTAGAAGCACTTGGTGCAAAAGTTACATATCTTCCTGTAAACGAAAAAGGAATTATCCAAGCACATACTTTACGAGATTTTATCACAGATAAAACTGCGCTTGTGTCTGTTATGTGGGCAAATAATGAGACAGGGATGTTGTTTCCGATGGAAGAAATCGGAGAAATTTGTAAAGAGCATGGAGTACTATTTCACTCTGATGCTACACAAGCCATAGGAAAAATTCCTGTTGACGTTCAAGCAATTCATATAGATTTTATGAGTTTTTCAGCTCATAAATTCCACGGTCCTAAAGGAGTTGGTGGACTTTATATCAAAGACTCTCAACCTCTTACAAGTTTGTTACATGGTGGCGAGCATATGGGAGGAAGAAGAAGTGGGACTTTAAATGTTCCTGGTATCGTAGGTATGGGAATGGCTATGCAAATAGCAGTTGAAAACTTAGATTTTGAAAAAAACAATGTTAGAAAATTACGTGATAAACTCGAAGACGCTATCTTGGAGATACCAGATACTTTTGTTGTAGGAACAAAAGAGGAAAGAACGCCAAATACTATCTTAGTAAGTGTAAAAGGTATAGAAGGCGAAGCGATGCTTTGGGATTTAAATAAAAATGGTATCGCGGCTAGTACTGGGAGTGCCTGTGCTAGTGAAGACTTAGAATCAAATCCCGTTATGGAAGCCATAGGTGCAGAAGCAGATTTAGCTCATACAGCTTTAAGACTATCACTTTCTCGTTTTACAACAGAGGATGAGATAGACTATACCATTGAAGTTTTAAAACAAGCTGTTCAAAGACTAAGAGCAATCTCAAGTACTTATTCTTATGCTCCTAGCTGGCATAAAAGTGGATTATAAAAGGATATACAATGGGAAAAAATAGCTTAATTGGTGGCTCAATCTGGGAAGAATATAGCCAAAAAGTACAAGATTTGATGAATAACCCACAACATATGGGTGAGATAACAGAAGAGGATGCAAAAGCGCGAGGTGGAAAACTCGTTGTTGCAGATTTTGGAGCTGAGAGCTGTGGAGATGCTGTTAGACTCTATTGGTTAGTAGATGAAACAAACGATGTTATCATGGATGCAAAATTTAAAAGCTTTGGGTGTGGAACTGCGATAGCAAGTTCAGACACTATGGCTGGTCTTTGTATAGGTAAAACCGTTGATCAAGCGATTAAAATAACTAACCTAGATGTTGAAAGAGCTATGAGGGATACTCCTGATACGCCTGCTGTTCCACCTCAAAAAATGCACTGTTCTGTTATGGCTTATGATGTTATCAAAGCAGCCGCAGCTTCTTATAAAGGTGTAGATGCAGCTAGTTTTGAAGATGAGATAATTGTATGTGAATGTGCACGTGTAAGTTTAGGAACAATCAAAGAGGTTATTAAATTAAACGATTTAAAAACTGTTGAACAAATTACAAACTATACAAAAGCTGGTGCATTTTGTAAATCCTGTATCAAGCCTGGTGGTCACGAGGAAAAAGAGTACTATTTAGTTGATATTTTAAGAGATACTCGTGCCGAAATGGAACAAGAAAAATTAAAAGCTTTAGCTGATGCCAAGATAGCAGGCACAGACAATGAAGTTCCATTTAATGAGCTAACAATGATACAAAAGTTTAAGAAAGTAGAATCTGTAATAGACGAAAACATCCGTCCAATGCTCGTCATGGATGGTGGAAATTTGGAAATTATCGACATCAAAGAGACTGATGACGGTATGACTGATGTATACATTAGATATATGGGTGCTTGTGCGGGATGTGCTAGCAGTTCTACTGGAACCCTTTTTGCAATAGAAGGGGTTTTAAGGGAAAAATGTTCTGAGACAATCAGAGTTCTCCCAATATAACTACACAAAAGGGGGTGTGCAAGCACCCCTTTTTATTCTATAACAGGTCTTCCAGCTGCTGCTGCCACTGAAGACTTTTTGCTTCTTTCCATTGATTGTAAAACAAGATATCTATCTCCATATTTTTCAAGATTATCCATTTCATCATCAAACTGACCAAAATGCCTCTCTTCATCAACCACTAAACTTTCAAAAAGAGATTTTGAAACGCTATCAGCATTGTTTGAACACTCAATAGCAAATCGGTTATACATTTCAACAGCTTCATTTTCAGATTCTTGAGCAAACTTAATCATCTCTTTTACTTCTGTGATTTGCTTAACACTATCAGCAGCTTCCATTCTAATCTCGCCTTTTAAAAACAAAACTCTATCGGCAAGTTTTTCTACATGTAACATCTCTTCGATTGCTATTCTTTTAAACAAAGAAGAGAGCAAATCATATCCTTGGTCATCACAATGAAAATGAAAAAACATATATTGATGCACTGCTACTAACTCGTCAGCGATAGCTTTATTTAAAAGTTCGATACTCTTTTCACGCATAAATTACTCCTCTAAAAATTTTTACAATCTGATACTACCATAATCTTTATAAAAAAAAATGAATAAAAAAGGTACAATAAGACTCAGATTTTTTTAGGATTGAGGGATGAATACAAATACTACCTTGTTTCATATGTTTTTAGATGTATATGAAAACAACAAAAACAATCTTGCCTTTATATATAGAGTTTTAGATAACGAATTTAAGATTACTTATGAAAAACTTTTTGAAGATGTTTTGCTTCTTTCAAGGGAGTTTGCTACAAAAAAAGTCTCTAAAAACTCAAAAGTAATGTTTTTATGTGATAACAGATATGAGTGGATGGTTACTGATTTAGCTTTAATTTCATTAGGGGCTATTAGTATCCCTAGAGGAAGTGATACCCCTACAAATGAGTTAGAATTTATAATGAAACACTCTGAGTGTGAGTTTTTGATTTGTGAAAATAAAAATCTTTATGATGAACATGAAGAGATGATTAAAACTCTAAAATTAAAAGCAATATTTATCTTAGAAGGAGAAAATATCCATTCTCTTTTTGATAACATATATGCTTATAATGACATCTTAAAAGATAGAAAAATTTACAATAACGATATAGAAGATTTTTTCAAACAAAAAGATTCCCTTACCCAAGATGATATTTTTACTCTCATCTATACTTCTGGAACAACAGGAACTCCTAAAGGCGTAATTCTTACCCATAAAAACATCATGCACCAAATGCAAAACCTTCCTCGAATGATAGATTTGCGAAGTAATGATATTTGGGTTTCAATTTTACCTTCATGGCATATATTTGAAAGGGCAGCTGAGTATCTTTCTCTCTCAAAAGCCTGTTGCACCATTTACTCTACGATTAAAACTTTTGCAAATGATTTAGAAACATATAAACCAACTTTGGTAGCAACTGTTCCTAGATTATGGGAATCAATGTATACAAAAATAAACAATAAATTAGAAAAAGATAATCCTAAAAAAGCAAAGATTTTTAAAAAACTTGTAGCTATATCAGCAGAATATAATAGACAATTACGAATCGTAAAAGATGAACTTCCTATTTTTGAAAAAGAGAATTTTTTTATACGCTTTTTCAAAAAACTCATAGCACGCGTAAAGCTCTTTTTTCTCTTTTTACCTAATGCTTTTGCAAAGAAAAAGCTCAAACTAGTAGGAGAAAAATTTGGCGGTCGCTTACGTTTAGCTATCAGTGGTGGTGGTAGTTTACCAGAATATTTGGATAATTGGATAGATGCCATTGGCATAAGAATAGTCAATGCTTATGGCATGACTGAATGCGCTCCTGGCATAGCAGGTAGAGCTTTAAATTGCAATACTTTTGGAACATTGGGATTACCAGTAGAGGGTACAACTATAAAAATAGTTGATGAATTTGATGAAGAGGTAACTTTTGGTGTTGTAGGAGAGATTTTAGTCAAAGGCGACCAACTCACACCTGGATACTACAATAATGAAGAAGAAAATAGAAAATCTTTTACTAAAGATGGTTTCTTTAGAACGGGAGATTTAGGCAAATTTACTATCAACAAAGAACTCATCATCACAGGTCGCTCAAAAGAGATCATAGTCTTAGCAAATGGCGAGAATGTTGATCCTAGCCGTATAGAATCAACTATCTCTATGCTCCCTTTTATAGCTGACAATGTTCTTGTTGGACAAGATAAAAAAGGTTTGGGTATGCTTTTAGTTGCTGATTTTGATAAGATGAAAGAGTATGTGGCTCAAAACTTCAACAAAATCATCCACTCTATGGAGTGTGTTTTAGAAGATAAAAATATCTTAAATAAAATCAAACACGATATGAACGAACTCTTACACCACAAAAAAGGGTTTAAACCATTTGAAAAACTTCAAAATATCCATTTTTTAAATGAAGAGTTTAAGCCAGGAGTTGAGTTAACCAATACTTTAAAGAAAAAACGCCACGTTATAGAGCAAAAATACAAAGAAGTAATCGATAAATTTTTACATTAGAGAGGATAAGAGATGATAAAAAAGATACTGTTTTTAGTTTTATTTATTTTTACATGTACACAAGCAAAAGAAATCTCTCAATTGAGTGATTTTGACCAATTTTTGTTTGAAGATGCTTTTGAAAGAAAAGTTTATGTCCCCACAGACACACAAAAAGTCCTTATAAGTTTTGATAAAAAATCAAATGACATAGCCAGTACATATCTCAACAACCAAGGGAAAGGATTTTTAGAAAAAAATAAAATGATTTATATAGGTGATATCCACAAAATGCCCTCTTTCGTAACAGCGATGTTCGCAAGACCTAAAATGCAAAAATATAACTTTACGATTTATCTTTATAACGACAAAAACCTTGATAAAGTTATTCCTTACAAAGAAGAACATTTAACTTTGTTAGAATTTGATGAAAATCACAAGTTAATCAATATAACTTTTCACTCTGATTTAGAAGATATTTTTTGAGTTTTAAGCCCGCTATAGCTGTTCACGAAAATTGCTGAGATAACTAATAATCCGCCAAAGATAGTAGCTGATGGGGCTATCTCTCCTATAAAAAGCCACAACCAAACAGGTGCTAAAGTTGTCTCAATAGTTGAAAATATCCCTACCTCAGCAGAGCTTATGTATTTTGTAGCTCCATAGATAAAGTACATAGCAACAACTTGCATAAGCCCCATGAGAAAGAGCCAAAACATGCTCATAAAAGGAATTGAAAAAGGATTTTTTGCTACAAAACTCATCAAAAACATAAGAAAAAAACCACTTAAACTGATGATAAAATAGTGAGAATAGTGAGGGAATTTTCTCAAAAGTGTCAACTGCAATCCCATGCTGATAGCCAAAAGTATCCCAAAAAAATCACCCAAGAGATTTCCACCAAGATTGAGAGAATTTTGAACGATGATAAAAACACCTAAAAAAGATAAGAATATAGCTACAAGAGTGTCTTTTCTCACTTTTTCTTTGAGTAAAAAATAGGAAAATATAGCTCCAAAAAAAGATGATGTTGCTAGTAAAACCACGGTATTTGCTGCGATTGTGTATTTTACCGAAAAAACAAAAAGAGAGGTTCCTACACCAGAGAGCAAAGAGAGTAAGGCAATCCCCAAGATACTTTTTCTATCTTTTGGTATTACCTCTTTCTTGCCTCTTAACAAAAGGACTCCTAGCATGATAACACCCATAAAAAGCCCTCTATAAAAAGAGATAATCGTAGCATCTGTGTCAGCAAGTCTTACGAGTAAAGCATCAAAACTGATAACACCAACTCCCAAAGCGGCAAAAAACATCCCTTTTAATCTATTTTGATTCATCTTGCACCATAAAACAGATATTTTTTCCAACATACCACTTTACAATTTCTATATTTGAATAGCTCATTTCTCTTTGAGCAAATGGGATAGAAGCTACACGTAATTTTGAGAGAACTACCCCTGATATAAGCGTTAAAAAGAGAAAAAATGCTATGGCTATCCAGATATTATATCTATACCAAAGCACTCCTCCAACAACAAAAGGTGTAAAGGTAATAAGGCTATAAATAAGATAAACTAAGGCTTTACATGTAAAGCCTTTTATGAGAGGGATAACCTCTATTTGAGGAGGTGTTTGGTCGTACATTATTTGAGGTTTGTGAAATTAACTGGAAAGTCTAAATCTTCCGCTCGTAGAGCTTTCATAACTGCTTGTAAATCATCGATTGATTTTCCCTCTACTCTCACCTCTTCGCCACGTATACTTGCTTGTACTTTTAATTTTGTATCTTTGATAATCTTAACTATCTTTTTTGCATCATCTTTGCTAATCGTATCGGTTATGGTAACATTAATGCGAGTATTGCCACCACCAACAGTATCTCTACTAGTCTCTTTAATGCCCTTAGCAGAGATGTCTCTTTTTATCGCTTCACTCACAAGAGCATCAAACATCGCTTCTGCTTTTGATTCTGAACTACAAGTAAGTGTTATCACTTTTGCTTTTTCATTATAGTTAAACTCTGGATTTATCCCTTTGAAGTCCCATCTATTTGTAATTACTTTTTTCGCTTGCTCATACGCATCTTTAAGCTTTTGCTTATCTATTTCTGCTGTTACATCAAAACTATGTTCTTTTGACATTTTTTCTCCTTATTTTTCTAAAAATTCTTCTATATTTTTAGCAACTAAATTGACTAATTTATCTCTTGCTTCAACACTCGCCCAAGCGATATGAGGGCTAAAAAGCAAATGCTCTTTTTTCTTTACATGTAAAAGTGGATTAGAACTTAAAATCGGCTCAACTTGCGTTACATCAATCCCAGCTAAGATATCTTGTTCATCTATGGCTTTAGCTAAAGCTTCTTCGTTGATGATACCACCTCTACCAACATTTATGATAACAGAGCCTTTTTTCATCAAAGCTAATTCGTTTTTATCTATGAGATTTGCTGTTTTATCATTCAAAGGAGCGTGAATAGAGATGATATCACTTTGCATAATCTCTCTCAAACTTACTCGCTCATAAGTAGTATCATGATTTGCCCCACTTGTTGAAAAATAGACTACTTTAGCACCAAATGCTGTTGCGATTTTTGCAACTTCTTTGCCGATAGTTCCAAGTCCTATAATTCCCCATCTCTTTCCATGTATCTCAAAAAAAGTTTTATCAAGATGCGTAAAAATAGGCGATTTTGACCACTCTTTAGACTTCACATATCCATCATAATAAGCACTATTTGTTATCAAACTTAAAAGGAGTGTAAAAGTTATCTGTGCTACTGAATGCGTTGAGTAACCAGCTACATTTTTGACAACGATTCCTTTTTGTTTTGCATACTCTAAGTCTACATTATTTGTTCCCGTTGCCATCACACAAATAAGCTTTAATCTTTCACAAGCTTTCAAAACTGTTTCATCGAGAATGACCTTATTTGTCAAGACGATATCAGCCTCTTTAATCCTTGTTAGTGTTTGTTCTTTGTTTGTAGTTTCATAAACCACAAGCTCACCATAGTTTTCAAAAATTTTTAAATCTATATCACTCCCTAAAGTAAGCGCATCTAATAAAACCAACTTCACTCTATTTTCCTAGTAATTTTTTTAATTTTGTGTCTTCTTTTACAAAAAGCTGTCCATCACTCTCTTTGATAAACTTATTTTTTCCTAACTCATCTTTTAACTTTTTTTTCAATGCTTTCGTCTCTTTTTTTGAAAGCTCTTTTTTCTTCGCATATTCGTAAAAACCTATCCAACCCTCATATGATTCACAAATTTGCTCTACGATATCAACCTCTTCAAGGTCATCTACTTCAAGAACATCTTCTTTCAAAAATGAGTTGTTTTTGAGTGCTGGAGTACGAAGAAGTGCTAAGACATTTTGGATATACTCATCTCTACTTTTATAGATGCTCTCAATCTTCTCTTTAGATTCAACTAAAAGCTTCTCTTTTTCTTTTTGAAGTTCCTCTTTATCTTGCTCTAACTTCTCATTTTTCTGTTTTAACTCTTTGATTTGCTCTTTTAATAACTGGGTATACTCATCAGCTACAACTTGTCGATTTTTTGTCTTGTTAGGAACTTTTTTTTCTGATTCCAAATCAGGAGTTAGCAAAATATATTTTTTTCCATTTTCTACAACAACATTTAAAGAACCTCTACGTATGCGGTTATATATCGCTTCCTTACTGACGCCTAAGTGATTTGCCATCTGAATAACAGTTAGTTTTTTGCTCATGATTTAACCTTTACTAACAAGAGATAAAGTTATTATACAAAAATCAAATTAAAAGAATTTGTAATCAAAGATAAAAAGAAGAAGTTAAAAATAGTTCGGGGAGTTACCTCCCCTTTAGTGTGATTATAGTCTTGACTCATAACGTCTAAGCATATATAGTCTTTTAAGCATTTTTTTCTTAGCACTGATTTTTTGCTTTTTACGCTTTTCAGTAGCTGGCTCATAAAAACGTCTTGCACGTGTTTCAGTAACAATTAGGTTTCTATCGATTTGCTTTTTAAATTTTCTATACGCTTCATCAAAAGAGTCATTAGGATGTACCTTAATTCCTGGCATCCCTATACCACCACCTTTCGATAAAATTTAGAAATGAATTCTATCTAAATAAAGATTTTTTTAAGCTTAAGTTCTACATGTAAAAAAATTTGACGATTAAAATGTCACTTTTTCTTGACTATTGCCGTCATTTTATGCTACTCTTTTGGAAGTGACAAAAAGGTGACATTATGAATATAGTTCTAATCAAGGGCAAAAACTGTAAAATTGATATCAAGTCCCAGCAGCAAGCTATCATCAAATACGCTAAAGCTAATGGTTTAGGTATAGATGAAACAGAAGTTGAAAATTCTGATAAAAATGTTTCACTAGACGAGAGAAAAGAATTTAAAGGCTTTTTACGCTCCCTAAGTCCTCATGATACGATTTTAATCTATGATTTACATACTTTAAGTTCAGATGTTGGAGAACTTCTAAAGATTTTTGACTGCTTTTTAAGACGTTCTATAAGTGTACACGTATGCCTCATAAATACTTGTATTCAAGATGCAACTCCTGCTTATGAAATAGTTGAAATGCTCTCAAAATTTAGAGAATTAAATCTTAGTAAAGGGAAAGAAAAGTCTCAAGGCAGACCAAAAGGAAGAATGTCAAAGTCTAAATTTGACGTTTTTAGACCCCAGATTATTGACTATTTAAGTGAAGAAAAATCTGTTAATGAAATCTCAAGACTTTTACATGTAAGCAGAACTTCTTTGAAAGATTATATTAATTCAAGA
This sequence comes from Sulfurospirillum sp. UBA12182, assembly GCA_002742765.1. Lineage (GTDB taxonomy): Bacteria > Campylobacterota > Campylobacteria > Campylobacterales > Sulfurospirillaceae > UBA6810. Next base: position 19,520 of record DLUF01000112.1, read on the forward strand.
GGCTTAAAAGAGTTAGTTCACGCAAAAATATCACTTTTACAAAATCCAAAGATACAAACAATTACAAAAACAAAAAACAAAAAGGAGTGCTCTCTAATTAGAGAGTAATTTACAAAGGATAAAATATGTCATGTACATCAGGTTCATGTGGTACTTCATATAACAAAAAACGTTATGTGACTTTTGGTATTTTAACGGTTATAGCGTTAGTATTACCATTTATAAGAATAAATGAAAAACATTTTTTCTTACTTAGTTTTGATAAAAAACAGCTACATCTGTTTTTTACATCTTTTGATATGCAAGAGTTGTATCTTATGCCTTTCTTGCTTATTATGCTCTTTCTAGGAATCTTCTTTATGACTACCCTAGGAGGAAGAGTCTGGTGTGGTTGGGCATGTCCTCAAACTATCTTTCGAGTTATATATAGAGATTTGATTGAAACTAAACTTTTAGGTTTACGTAAAAATATAAACAATAAGCAAAAAGAACCTACTGGTCAAGGTGGAAAAAAAGTTTTAGCTCTTCTTATCTGGGTTGCTCTCTCGCTCGTAGCAGCATCAAATTTTCTATGGTATTTTGTACCGCCAGAAGATTTCTTTGCTTACTTAGCAAATCCTATGGAGCATATGACTCTTATAGGTTTTATGCTTGCAATCGCTGGTTTCTTGGTTTATGACATAGTGATGTTAAAAGAAGAGTTTTGTATCTATGTTTGCCCTTATGCGAGAGTTCAATCTGTAATGTTTGATGAAGATACTCTTCAAACTATTTACAATGAAAAACGTGGTGGTGTTATCTATGATGAAAAAGGAAACCTCATCAATACAAAACCAACTGGAGAAACTGATGAGTGTACTGGTTGTGAAGCCTGTGTGAGAATCTGTCCTACACATATAGATATCAGAAAAGGTATGCAACTTGAGTGTATAAACTGTTTGGAGTGTGCTGATGCTTGTACAAAAGTTATGGGTAAACTTGGAAAAGAGTCATTGATTACTTGGACAAGTCCAAACGAAGTTGTAAAAGGTGATAAAACTCACTTTATACGATTTAGAACTATTGCTTACGGTGTTGCTTTGACAATTGCTTTTATAGGTTTGCTTGTTATGGGCAGTACAAAAGAGTATATGCTTTTAAATATCAACCGAACAAGTCAACTATATAAAATAAAAGATGATGGTAAAAATGTTGAAAATGCCTATACATTCCTATTTCAAAACACAGATAGTAAAGATCATACTTACTATTTTGAAGTACTAGATGATGGCTTTGATGTAAAAAAACCTTCAAAACCTTTTACTCTTAAAGCTGGTCAAAAAACTAAAGAAGTTGTTATCATCACTTCTGATGCCACTTTAGCCCCTAATCAAAAGGAAAACACACCTGTGCCTATCAAGATAAAGGCTTATGCAACAGATGCAAAAGAAACTATCGTTGTTCTAAGAGACACCATCTTTATCTATCCTAGTAAAGATGCTATTGCAAAAGAAGCAAAATAGCCCCTTTAAAGACAGAGAAGAGAGTTTATTCTTCTCTGTTCTTCTTATAAAAAAAATAATTTAAATTTATCTTTTTTCTTTAAGCCTATTTTTTGTAACATATGTCCAAAATTTTTCGGAGTGTGTGTATGAAAAAATCAGTATTTATGGAAACTTATCCTATCTGTTCTATTGAACTTCAAAAGGATGAGTGTAGATTTCAAAATGTTGATGGTGTTCTAGCATTTTTTAAAGAAAAGATAGACAACCATCCAAAAGCAACTTTTATCTCACTTTTTGACCATTTTAACCATACAAAAAATATAAATGGTGAAGTTGAAGAGGGTATGAAAGATGCAAAAAATATAATCTTTTGCTTTGGTCCAGCGATACCAAGTTCAAAACCACTAGCTGTTAGACCTAGAAGTTTTGGCGTGTGTGAATACGAAGATAGATTTCACATCGACTTTTTGGAAGCACCAAATAAACCAATCCAAGATATTCTTGAATCATGGGTGCTTGAACTAAAGGAGATACGATGAACTCCAAGTTACAACACTTTCCTGTGATGATGTTTGCCATCATCATGGGTTTTTCTGGTTTAACTATCGTATACCAAAAAGCTTCTAGTATCTTAGGGTATCCCTCTTTTATCGGATTTATCCTTTGCCTTTTAACCACCATAATCTTCTTTAGTATTTTAAGCCTCTATACACTTAAAATATTCAAATACTTTTCAGAAGTAAAAGCCGAATTTGCCCACCCAGTAAGAATCAACTTTTTTGCTGCGATTTCTATCTCATTTTTACTTTTAGCTATCATTTATGAACCTATCTCAGCAAATATATCAGCTTTCTTCTGGTATATAGGAGCTATTTTACAAGCTTATTTTACCTTCTACACTATAAGCTTTTGGATCAATAAAAATTTAGAAATCCAACACTCAAATCCTGCATGGTTCATTCCCATAGTAGGAAATGTCCTCGTTCCAATCGCTGGTGTGAAAATCGCGTGTATCGAAGTGCTTGTCTATTTTTATGCTGTTGGAATGTTCTTTTGGGTGATACTCATGGCAATTTTACTCAATCGTATCATCTTTCACCACCAATTAGTACAAAAATTTATGCCTACCCTCTTCATCCTCATAGCTCCACCTGCTATCGGAACGATCTCTTATGTAAAAATCATAGGTGAATTTGATTTTTTTGCTAGTTTTTTATACTCTTTGGGGCTGTTTTTTACACTTTTACTACTCTTTATGTATAAAAACTTTTTAAAACTCAAATTTTTTATCTCTTGGTGGGCATTTACTTTCCCACTAGCCGCAGTTACTATCTCTTCGCTACTTGCGTATCATGAAACACATAGAGTTATCTACTCTTATATATCTCAGGCTTTGATAGTTGCAACGACTATCGTCATCTTTTTAGTCTTTATGCAAACCTTTAAACATAGAGGAGAAATCTGCATTCCTGAGTAATATCTACAATACCTCTTAAAAAGAGGTATTGTTCTTTTTTCTTTTCATAAAACTTTGATTTATTTTTTGCAATAATATATCCTTATTTTATAACAAAAGAGTACCATTATGTCAGAATTAAAAAGAACTTCACTTTATGAAAAACATAAAGAGCTTGGAGCAAAAAACATAGGCTTTTGTGGTTGGGATATGCCTGTTCAATACGAAGGAATCCTCAAAGAGCATAAAGCTTGTAGGGAAGAAGCTGCGATTTTTGACACTTCTCATATGGGAGAGTTTTTCTTCGAGGGAAATATCCTCTTTAGTGGCATCAATGAAGCAGTAACTGTTGATTTGCTTACACTTCCAGTAGGAAGATGCAAATATGGTTTTATCCTCAATGACAAAGGTGGTGTTATTGATGATATGATAGTTTATAAAGCAGATATCGATAGATTGATGTTTGTTGTCAACGCTTCAAGGATTCAAGAGGATTTTGATGCCATAAAAGCTCAAGTACATAATGGAGCATTTACAAATGCTAGTGACTCTACATCTAAGATAGATATACAAGGTCCAAAATCAAAAGAAATTTTAGAACACCTTTTACATGTAAGACTAGATGGCTTAAATTACTTTAGTTTTACAGAAGCTGACATCATGGATACGTATGGACTCATCAGTAGAACAGGTTACACTGGCGAACTTGGATATGAACTCTATCTTGACAATACGGCTGCACCAAAAGTTTGGGATAAACTTATCAAACTAGGAGCTACACCAGCAGGTCTTGGAGCACGTGATGTTCTTCGCTTAGAGATGGGATATAGTCTTTATGGACAAGAATTAGATGAAAACACAACTCCTCTTGAAGCTGGGTTGGAATACTTTGTGCAATACACCAGTCATTTCCGAGGTAAAGAGGCGCTAGAGCAACAAAAACAAAATGGCATTCCAAAAAAACTTATCGCTTTTAAAACAAATTCTAAAAGAGCACCAAGACACGGCTTTGAGATTATGCAAGAGGGCTTAAACATAGGTGTTGTTACAAGTGGAACTTACTCTCCAAGTGTCGCCAGTGGGATTGGTTTAGGATATGTGGAAACAAGTAAATTTAATGCAGATAAACCTATACAAATTAGTAGTGAAAGAGGAAGTATGCCAGTAGAACTTACTACTCTTCCTTTTTATAAAAAATAACCAGGAGTTAGAATGAAAAAATACAGCAATGAACATGAGTGGGCGCAAGTTGAAGGTGATGAGGCGATTATAGGCCTTTCGGTATATGCGGTTGAGCAATTAGGCGATATCACCTTTTTGGAACTTCCTGAGATAGGAAGAGACGTAAGCAAAGATGAAAGCGTTGCTTTTATCGAGTCAGTAAAAGCTGCAAGTGATATCTACTCTCCACTTAGCGGAGAAGTGATTGCTGTTAACGAAGCTCTTAATGACACCCCTGAACTCTTAAATGAAGATGCAACCAACACTTGGGTATTTAAACTCAAACTCTGTGATGCTAATGAGGCTAACTCACTTATGGATGAGACTGCGTATCTTGAATATATAGCAACACTTTAGGAGATAAAAATGCCATACACTCCTCACACGTCCCATGACATAGAGGCGATGAATGCCACTATTGGCATCAAAAATGAAGATGAACTCTTTAGTGCAATTCCACAAGAACTTCGTGCAAAAAGCTTCAATCTTCCCTCAGGAAAAAGTGAATTTGAAGTTTTTGAAGAATTTAGACAAATAGCTTCACAAAACAACACTGCAAATATCTGCTTCTTAGGTGGCGGATATTATGATCATATCATTCCAGCAGCTGTTGATGCACTCTCTATGCGTTCAGAGTTTTATACTGCTTATACTCCTTATCAACCAGAGGCTAGTCAAGGAACTCTCCAGGCTTTATATGAGTACCAAAGTATGATTTGTGAACTAACAGGTATGGAATGTACAAATGCTTCTATGTATGATGGCGGAAGCGCTATGGCAGAAGCTGCCTTAATGGCAGTAAGAATCACAAAAAGAAAGAAAATCCTCATAGATTCTGGCGTAAACCCTCTTTACATTCAAATCGTCAAAACCTATCTTGCTTATCATGACCTAAGTGTAGAAGTACTCCCTCTTCAAAGTGATCTTAGCTCTTTTGATGAGATACAAAAGTTAGTTGATGAGAGTTATGCTGGATTTATTTATCAAAACCCTAATTTTTTTGGCTCAATCGCAGATTATACAAAGCTCATCGAAGCTTTACATGTAAAGGGTGTTTTAGCTATCGCTTCTACCTATCCTATCTCCCTTGGACTTTTAAAAACACCCGCGCAGATGGGAGCGGATATAGTCTGTGCTGATGGTCAAAGCTTGGGTAATCCTTTGAGCTTTGGAGGACCATCTTTTGGGATACTCGCTACAAAAGAAAAGTACATAAGAAACCTTCCTGGACGTATAGTAGGAGAGACTTTAGATAGAAATGCAAAACGTGCATTTGTCCTTACTCTTCAAGCAAGAGAGCAACATATACGCCGAGACAAAGCTACCTCAAACATCTGTTCAAACCAAAATCTTATGGCACTTAGAGCTACGATTTTTATCTCTTTATTGGGTAAAAATGGCTTTGAAGAATTAGCAAAACTCAACTTTGATAAAGCAAATTATCTTAAAAATGAACTTTCATCTTTTGTTGAGATTTACAACACAGCCCCTACTTTTAATGAGTTTGTTATCACAGTGCCTATGAGTGCTGGGGAATTTATACAAAAACTTTCTGCTAAAGGATACTTTGCGGGATTAAATCTATCAAAATTTTATACTGGATTTGATTCAAAAGTTTTAGTAAGCGTGAGCGAAAAGAGAACAAAAGAGCAGATGGATAACTTTGTACAAGCTATTAAGGAGGTGTTAGCATGACACTATTTGATAAATCTCAAAATGGTCGAAAAGGAATCACACTTCCAAAATCAGATGTTCCAGCAGTTTCTCTTGAAACCTCTCTTTTAAGAGATAAAAGTGCAAATCTTCCTGAACTAAGTGAACTTGATGTTGTAAGACACTTTACAAAACTCTCAAATAAAAATTTTTCAATTGATGCAAATTTTTATCCACTTGGCTCTTGTACGATGAAGCACAACCCTAAAATCCAAGAAAAAATCGCTTCACTAGAAGGTTTTGCCCTCTTACACCCTCACCTTCTCTCAAATGAGCAAAACCAAGAG
>DLUF01000088.1 GCA_002742765.1 Sulfurospirillum sp. UBA12182
TAGCATTGTAAATAGTGGTCCTAAGTTCTTTGACTCTACTTGTCCATATCCGAAGATATTTGTTACTCTCATATCGCCCCATATCTGGCTATCAGCTGCATACGCAGCTGATGCCAAAAACAAGGTCGCAATGATGAAATAAAAATATTTTCTCATCACTTTTCCCTTTCTAAATTTTTACACTCTGAACTTACAGAGGTAATTCACAGATTGCTCCCACGTCTCATAACACGAGTAGTAATCAAATTAGAAACAGAAGCAGAGTCACCTACAACAAGTGCTTTTGTAGAACACATAGCTGCACAAACAGGAACTTTACCTTCAGCAATTCTATTTTGTCCATAGAGTTTTGCTTCTGCTTCTGAATGTGTCTCTTCTGGTCCACCAGCACACATAGTACACTTATCCATAGCCCCTCTTTGCCCGTAAATTCCAGATACTGGAAATTGAGGAGCACCAAATGGGCAAGCATATAAGCAGTAACCACAACCGATACATTTTTCTTTATCGTGTAAAACGATACCATCTGCACGGATATAGAAACAATCTACTGGACAAACTTGCTCACAAGGAGCATCTATACAATGCTGGCAAGCAATAGAGATAAATTTCTCTTTTCCTATAATGCCCTCATTGAGTGTAACAACTCTTCTTCTATTTACGCCAACAGGGAGGTGATGCGCTTCTTTACAAGCAACATCACAACCATGACAATCAATACAACGCTTATCGTCGCAATAAAATTCCATTTTTACATTTGTTGTCATCGTTTACCCCTTATGCTTTCTCTATACGGCAGAGTGTACATTTTGTCTCTGGCGTTGTTGTTACAATGTCAAAACCATAACTAATGATGGTATTTGAACCCTCTCCAAGTGCATATGGTTCTAATCCTTTTGGATAGCGTCCCACGATAGACTCACCTTGGAATACTCCTGAGAATGTATATGGCATAGAAGCTGTATCGTAACCAACACGTAAGCTAAATTTGGATTTAACTTTAATTCTAAGCCCGTTGGTACCATAGATCCAAACCATATCACCATCTCTTAAACCAAGCTCTAATCCCTTATCTGGGTGAATTTCAAGCAATGGCTCAGGAGCGATTTCAGCAAGATAGATAGCTGCACGGCTCTCAGTACCTGTTCCTAGATGTGAAACAAGACGACCTGTAAGCAGTTGCATTGGGAACTCTTTTGCCCAAACTTTTTCATTTTGGCGGCTTTCATACTGGATAAATGCTCTATAATGATTCTCTTTATCTTTGTATGTTGGATACTTAGCGATTAAGTCTGGTCTTGGTGAGTGAAGAGGTTCACGGTGTTTAGGAACTTGGTCAATCCACTCCCAAACATGTGTTCTAGCTTTACCATTTCCAAACGGACAAAGACCCGCTGCAAGAGCTTTATCAACTAAGATATTACTTGTATCTGTTGACCAAGTTTTACCTTTTACTATCTCTTTTTCTTTGTCTGTCAGCTTCACACCTGTTAATGCTTCGATATTTGCAGCTGTGATGTGGTCATGCCCTTTAACACCAGATTTCGTTCCCTCTAATGCTACTTCAGATAATAAGCTTTCACCATTTGGAGCTGTTGGAGTCCATCTAGTTCTAAAGCCCATACCACCTTCCATAACTGGAGCATCGATATTATAAAGAATCGGAGTACCTGTATGTTTTTCACTCCAACAAGGCCAAGGTAATCCAAAGTATTCACCTTTGAATGGTCCTTTTCCTCTAAGAGTTTTTGTGTCAAACATATGCCAGTTGTCACTTTGAGCTTTTAGTCTCTCAGGAGTAACACCTTGAAGTCCGATACTTCTAATTGCTTGAGTATATTCTCTTGTTGCATCTTCTGGCCATTTGAAGTTACCTTTTCCATCGCCCATTGCACGAACCATTTCATCATAGAAACCGATTCTTTTAGCTAGTTCAAAAAGGATTTCATGGTCAGTTTTACACTCATACATAGGCTCAATTACTTGATTTCTCCATTGAGTTGCTCTGTTTGTTGCTGTAACTGTACCACTTGTCTCGATTTGGCTTGCTGCTGGAAGCATGAAAAGGTCATTTTTCATATCAGCGATTGCTGCCATATCGTTTACATATGGGTCAACGATAACACAAAGCTCTAGTTTTTCCATAGCTTTTTTTGTTACGTCTGTTAGAGAGATTGATGAGAGACCACTACCGATGTTCATCATACCACGAATCATAGTGCCTGAGTTGTTTTTAGCATTTTTCTCTTCTAAAACACCAAAACGCCATGTAGCAACACTATAACCTGTTTTGTGGAGCATTTCTGGAGTTTTAAAGCGAGATTGCATCCACTTATAATCAACTTTCCAGTTGTTACAGAAGTATTTCCAAGCACCTTCACTTAAACCATAGTATCCAGGAAGTGAGTGAGCAAGGTTAGACATATCTGATGCACCTTGAACGTTATCGTGTCCTCTTAGAATGTTACAACCACCACCTGGCTTTCCTAAGTTACCAAGTAAAAGTTGCAAGATTGCTGTTTGACGAGTATTACCAGTTCCTACTGAGTGCTGTGTTAAGCCTTGGTTATAGATAAGTGTAGCAGGCTTTGCTCTTGCCATAGTTTCAGTAATCTCAATCATAAGTTTAGCTGGAACACCTGTGATATCTTCTACCACTTCTGGAGTGTAGTGTTCTGCTTCTTTGATAGTCTCTTCAAAACCATATACACGGTTTTTGATGTACTCTTTATCGTGTAAATTGTTTTTAATGATATAACGAATCATACCGTACATAAATGCGATGTCAGTACCAGGTCTGATTCTTGCATATAGATCTGCTTTTGTAGCTGTTCTACTATAATGAGGGTCAACAGAGATAATTTTTGCACCAAGCTCTTTCGCACGTAAGATATGTACCATACCTACTGGGTGTGCTACTGCTGGGTTTGCACCAATTATAAAAACACATTTTGAATTTTGGATATCGCCTAAGTGATTTGTCATACCACCATACCCTAATGTATTCGCCACACCGGCGACTGTAGGAGCATGTCAAATTCTAGCGATTGTATCTATATTATTTGTTCCATAAAATGCTGCAAATTTTCTAATATAATATGATTGTTCACCTGAAACCTTAGAAGAGCCAAGATACATCATACTATCTGGACCATATTTGTCTCTAAGTTGTTTCATCTTATTACCGATTTTTGTGAAGGCGTCATCCCAACTGATACGTTTCCATTCACCGTTTACTCTCTCCATCGGGTAGCGAAGTCTTTTCTCTCCACGTACACGATCAATCATATCGGCACCCTTACAACAATGTCCACCTAAACTAATTGGATGGTCAACTGCTGGTTCTTGTCTAACCCATACACCATTTACAACTTCTGCTTCAAGTCCACAACCCACTGAACAGTAAGTACAAATAGTTCTTACTTTTTTAGAGTTTGGATACTTTTCTTTTAATTCCTGCGCATTTGCAGGTCTTATGACTTTCGCTTGATCGGCACCTAGTGCGCTTGTCGCACCAACGGCACCTGCGATCGCAGACATTTTCAGAAATTTTCTTCTGTTTAAGCCGCGATTACTCAATGCTTCACTCATTTTCTCTCCTTTCGTAGTTTTTTTCTTAATACGCCCTACTATAATAATTTTCCCAGTGGGCTGTTTTTTGGTAAAGAATTTCTTCTTTTTTTGAAGTGCCTTTGACAACACTAGAGCTTTGGGTCTTTGTCTCGCTTGCAGATGCATTTGAGAGAAGCATACCACTAGCAGCTGTAACAGCTACCGTCGTTTTACCCGCATTTACCAAGAAATGTCTTCTTGCATTCACTTCTTTTGCCACGAATTCCTCCTTTATAAGATTTTTTGGGCTTAGAGCCTGCTTGAATAATCCAAAAATCATTCAAGCAGACACTAAAGTCTGCTATTTGACGTAACTTGCTTCAAACTCCATAAAACTTTTTAAAATAAGTGCTATCTCTTTATAGAGATTTGACTTAGAATTTTCGATGATATCTGCTATGAATTTGCTCACATAAGGATTGATATAAAAGGAAAAAATCTCTTTTTCATTCTCTTCATATTTTCCCTCTTCTATGCAGTAGCGCATCATCAAAAACAAAAATCCCAAATGGTCTTCAGTCTCTTTAAAAATCTCACTATTTGCACGAATTGGCAAAGCTTTTACTGCTTGTCTGATATCAACTAAAATCTCTCCATTTAAACAGCCATTTTTATAATGTGATATGTAAGGAAATACAACTTCGCCACTCAAAGGAACTTCAAACACTTCATCATATTCGTGCATAAGATTTTTTATGCCATCTTGTTCTAGCTGCGTTTGCAAAATCTGAAAACTTTTTTGCGTATAATCATCAAGAGGAGTAGATCCTAGAGCTTGAAGCTGTTTTTTTATCACTTCTTCTCTGCCTGAAAGAAGATTGCGCAAAAACACTCCTGCAAAAAAATCATAAAAAACAACTCTTGCTTGATTGATATTTTTATCCATATTTTTTATCCTTTTGTATCCATAAGTTTGAAAGATGCTTCAAGTTCTTCTTGATTTTTAGCAACAAAAATCCTCTCTCCTCGTGTTTGGTTGAGAATTTCTATGGCTTTTACACTCACAGCTGTAACCTTGGGCGCATATAAAAGTACGCAACTTTCTGTTTCTTGTAGCAAAGATTCAAAATGAAACTGCGTCAAAAAGCTATCTGTCTCTATAACTAAAGGCAAAAATCCTGCTGGAAGTTCAAAATCAAGCACTTCTTTTAGATACTTTTCAGCGATAAGTAAAACCTTCTTCCCTTTAGAGAGTTTTGCAACTTCCAAAAATGCCTCTTTTGTAAAATACGCAAAATCAAGAGCTTGATGCGGACAAACACTCACACACACACCACAATCTATACAATCTAAGTGGGAAAAATAAATCTCTTTTTTCTCCTCATCATAACTCAAACCATGTGTTGGGCATACATCAAGACAGCTTTTACATGTAGGCTCATCTTGGTGCATAAACAAACACTTAGTTGGTTCAAATTTTAAAGACTCTGCATACTCATACCAACCTATGCGATTGCGAAATCTTTTGACAAGTTCTTCAGTATCATTTCCCTCTAAACTCTCAACGCCCATCTTTTTTGTTAGCTCATTATTTGCATCACAAAAGATTATTTGAGCGATGCTTAGTTCTTGTTGCTCCTCTTTTTCTTCCTCTTCATTAAAAGCTTCAAAACTAACCCTAAACGCTCCTAGTTCTCCCTCAACCCCTAAGAGTTTAGAAGGGCTGATATAAGTAACTTCAAAAAATCGTTCTGCATACTCCACAAAAGCATCAGCTTCCTCTCCCTCTCCTATGATAGCGACGCTTCTTTGTACATCTAAAGAGTGTTTTTTAACGAAAGAATTTTTATGACGAATATAACGGATTTCATAAAGTGCTTTAAAAATCTCTTTTTTCGCTTCACTCTGTTCTTGTGTGTATCTTAGATACCAGTTAATCTCTGGTGCATAGATATCACTGTTATAAAGTTCGTTAGAGATTAAGGCTGTTATGTAGTATGCCCCCTCAGCATCGATAACCATAATCCCCTCACCATTTTGAACAGGAGGCTCGCTCTCAGCTGTGTCGCTTATGTAAAGATATTTAATTTGGCTCATACTAAAGCCCCCATTTTAAAATATGCATTTTTTGCATATTTAAGGGCAAATAAAAAGCTTCCTTGTATCATTTTGCAAATCCTTTTTCCAAAGCATCGCCAAACATAACCTTTGGTTTACACTCGGCACAGCAGTAAAGTGTTGCCATTTTTCTTGGGTCATTTCTAAAATGTGGTGCCATCATAGCAGCTATCTTTTGGACTGATTTTACTGTTGCAAACTCTTTGCCACACTCTTGACAGGCAAAAAGCTCATCTTGAGCCATAATGTTTTGGATAAAATACTTTGGTTCTAATGAAAGTTCATTTTCTACAACACTGATACAGCCTTTTTCAGGACAGCTCAAAACACAATACCCACAACTCGTACAAAGTGATGGGTTAAATCGTAAACTATTATCTTCAGGGTGAGCAGTAAGTGCTTTGACATTACAAGCACCTATACAACTAAAACAGAGTGTACACTTCTCATCATCTATCTTCAAATTACCATAATGAGCTATCTTACCTGTGGTGATTGTTCCTAGATTTTCACTTCCAACCAAATGGGCTAATCTAGCTGAAAAAATCTCCCTTTTACTCATGCCTTCTTGGTTGATACCATAGCTACAAGCATCAATCGCTTGTATGTTTTTACAGGCTTCTTGTAATTCAATTTCATCTTTACATGTAAAGATAGCTTGCTTGTTATACTTTCTTTGAAAAATCTCATTTACAAGGCTTACGACTTCTAAAACAGCTCCACGAAGTGCTTTTGTAAAGAAGAGAACTGGATAGGTACTAGTTTGTAAAAGTGTCATGAAGTGAGCTTCATTTAAGGCGTCTTTAGACTCTATCACTAGAGGTAAAACTCCCTTTGGAAGTTTTAAATCCAAACTCTCAAAATCTACTTTAGAAGGGATGAGTAAAACGATAGAGTTTTTATAAAAACTGCTCATTTTTGAAAATGCATCAAAAGGCATTTGTGCCAAATCAAGAGAACTCGAAGGACAAACGCTCACACAAGCACCACAGCCTATACAATCTATATGTGAAAACTGTAAATGTTTTTTTGAATCTATTTTTATGATAGCCCCGCTAGGACAAACCCCAACACACTCAGTGCAGATATCAGCTCGTTTTCTCTCGTGGTATTGGCAAGTTTGTGAATCATAAGTTATAAAGTGTTTATAACGGTATTCCCCTACATTTGAACAAAGTGTCTCTATAATCTTTTCCAAACCTAAGACATTTAGGTCATACATACCAACTTTTTGAGTATAAATTTTTGGCATTTCAAACCATACTATCTGGTCACAAACTACCTCTAACTCTTCTTGGTCTTTTAAAAAGCTTACATGTAAATTCCCTATACACCCACTTACTTCTAAGATATGATTAGGATTGAAAACAAGAGTGACAAAATCTCTCTTTTTTGCTTCTTCTATAAAATCACTATGTTCATCTAAGCAGATAACAACTAATTTATTTCCAACACTTTGAGACAACTCGATATCATCTACAAAATCTAAACTCACCCCTCTTGCATCATATAGTTTTTTAACATTGTGGATTTTATCACTAATTACATCTTCAGAGTTTTTTACATAGTAGTTGATTTCTGGGGCATATAGATAAGAATTGTCAGTTTTGACATTAGAAACTAGATATTTTGAAGTTAAATTTTGTGTTGTATTTACAACCTCTATACTCTCATCAAGAGGGAACTCTAGTGGATTTTGGTCATAAAACATATACTCTTTAAGCATCTTTTTCTCACTTCCAGTGGTCAATTATCATTTACCGTATTGTATGGTCAAATCAATTAAATTTATCTTAAAATTACTATTTATCGGTGTATTCGGCTCTTCCACGCTCTAAATATGCCAAAAATGCATATTTATTATTTGGTAAAATATATTTTATCGTAATTTTTCAATTACAATTTAATTTTTATTTAAGTAAAAATTAAATTGATACGCTTTTAATCATATTTTATGTAGAATAGGAAAATTTAATTGACTGAGAAAATATGAAAACAAATCAAAAATACTATATTGGCTCTTTTATCGCAGTAGTTTTTTGTCTACTTATTTTTTACTTTGTACAACAGCAAAAACAATACGAAAACATAATCCTAGGTACTTCTTTACCATTAAGTGGTATAAATCAAGACTTAGGAAATGAGATAATGGAGGGGGCAAATAGCTATTTTAGCCACATCAATGCAAAAGGTGGTATCAATGACAAACATATACAATTTCTCTTTTATGACGATAAATACGAACCTCAAAACACTTTAATCAATATCCAAAAACTTCTATACGAAGATAATGTCTTTGCTCTTTTTGGTTTTGTAGGCACTCCAACAGCAAAAAAAGTTTTACCACTTGTCATCGACTCAAAAGTCCCTTTTATCGCACCTTATACTGGTGCTTCATTTTTAAGAAGATCAGATATCTCCAACATCATAAACTTTAGAGCCTCGTATGAACAAGAGATTGAGGGTATTGTTGATTATCTTTATCGCAAAAAAAATATCACTAAATTTTCTATTTTTTATCAAAATGACGACTTTGGAGAAGAAGGATACATCGCACTCATAAAGGCTTTACAAAAGAGAAATTTAACGCTTATTTCAGAGGGAACTTATAAGAGAAACACTCTTTCAGTCTCTCACGCAATTCATGAGATTAAAAATGGAAATCCAGAAGCTGTTATCGTCATAGGAGCTTATAAACCTAGTGCTAGATTTATCCAAAAAGCAAAAGAGTGTTGCTTTGAAAATACGATTTTTGCACCTATCTCTTTTGTAAATTCAGATGCACTCATACGAGAGCTTGATTGTGAAGGAGCAAATATAATCTTCTCACAAACTGTCCCCTCCTTTGATGATGAGAGTATTGCAGTGGCTAAAGAGTATAAAAAGCTTCTGAATTTTTACTATCCAAATGCAAAGCCAAGTCATGTCTCTTTTGAGTCATTTTTAGCAGCAAAAGCCGTAGCAAAAGCTTTAGAAAATACAGGCGAAAATCTAACAAGAGATAATTTTATATATCAATTAACTCATCTTAATCCAAATGTTTTAGATGGAATTTCCATAGAATACAAAAGTACACAGCTTCTCAACAAAACTTACCTTTTAAACTTTGAGAATATGCGATTTAATATCCTTTTTGAGGGAGAATACTAGTGTCTTTATATAGATATATCAACCTCATCTTAAACAAAATAGAATTTTCAAGTAAAACAAAATTGCTCATATCCATCATAGCTGCGGGGATGATTGCCATAGGTTTTTTGATGTTTATCTCTATCTTTGCGATTAAATTTGATTATGAAACACTTTTCCAAAAAAGAACAACCCCACAAGTGGAACTTGAAGAGATAAAAGATATTTATACGGTAAATATACACAACTCTTTGTTGGATATTAAACAAAATGAGTTAAGTCCTAAAAATGCTATTGAAGTGATTATGCTAGCAAGACAAATCATCTCTGCCCAATGGGCAAACTATAAAACTTCTATATCAAAAGATATAGGTGGTGTTCCTGAATTTGCTAGTAATTGGCTAAACTTTTTCCTTTTTATAGAAAATCTACCAGAAAAAAATCTTTATCAAAAAAGTATTGTTAAAAAGATAGAAGAGAAGATGCAAAGCATAGATGTACAAACTAATAAAGTTATCTTATATCTTCAAAATAAACAAACAGAACAGTTACAAGATGGAACGATTGATAAAATCATCTTTGAAATCAACTCAATCAACATCTATATCTCAAGCCTTATCAAATCCCATCTTAAAGATGCAATTGCAGAAAAACATCGAAATGATAAAATTTTTTCTATCAGTATCTATATGCTTTTTTTACTTATAGGATTTGTTTTTGCCCTTAGCATTATCATCTCTTTTATCATTATAAATCACTTCAAAGAACTCCATAATTCTCTTGAGGACATGGTTAACCTCAAAACAAAAGAGTTGCAAAATCTCAATGCCTCTTTGGAAAAAAGGATAAAAAAAGAGGTCGAAAACAGCCGTAAAAAAGACCAAATCATGTTCCAACAAGCACGTCTTGCAAGTCTTGGGGAAATGTTACAAAACATCGCCCATCAATGGCGTCAACCACTTGGGGCTTTGATGATGATAGTACAAAGTTTTCAAACCAAATTTATAACAGGAAAATTAAACGAAGAGTTTATCAATACTAGAGTAGAAGATGCTCAAATGCTTGCCCAAAACATGTCTGATACTTTAGAGGATTTTAGAACTTTTTTTAATCCTAACAAAACGCATAAGAAGTTTAATCTTAACAAAGTGGTAGAAAAATCTATCGATCTCTCAAAATATCAAATCGAAAAAGAGAATATTCAAGTCTATTTCACTTCTAATGAAGATCTTGAAATTTATGGTTTTGAAAATGAACTCACACATGTTATGCTCAATCTCATAAACAACTCCAAAGATGCTCTCAAATCAAGAGAAATAAAAGAGAAAAAAATCTGGATTATGGTAAAAAAAACACAAGTCAATGCTTTTATCAATGTTATAGATAATGCTGGCGGGATAAAAAAAGATATAATGGCAAAGGTATTTGACCCATATTTTACAACTAAACATCAAAGTATCGGAACGGGAATTGGGCTTTATATGTCTAAACAGATGATTGAAAAGCACATGAATGGAAAAATTTGGTGTAAAAACATCAAACATAAATTAGGTGATTCCAAGCTCTATGAGTGTGCTATGTTTACCATCGAAATTCCACTTTACTTAAAAACAGATACTGAGAAAACAATATGAAAATAACTGCCCAAAATGAATCTTTATTCTTTTATTTTGGTGTAACTTTATTTTTGAAAAAGGAGATATTGATATGAATAGAAGAGATTTTGATTTGCTCAATGGCTTTAATATTCTCTACCTTGAAGATGAAGCTGATTTACTAAAACATACAACTGCTGTACTTGAAGATTTTACAAAAAATATTTTTGCGGTGCAAACTTGCAATGAAGCTCTTGAGGTTCTAAAAAAACATCGTATAGATGTTATTATCTCCGATATCTTACTCAAAAATGAAAATGGAATTGAATTTTTAAACTACATCAAAAATGAGTTAGGTTATAAAATCCCAGCTATCTTAACTACCGCTCATACAGATACTGAGCATTTATTAGATGCTATCAAACTCAAAGTAGAAAACTACATAGTAAAGCCTATCAATATAAAAGAACTTTTAAACTCTTTACACGATGTTCTCTTACCAAAAATCCAAGAAAAAGAGATTGAGAAATCTTATAATATCATCAAAACAATCTCTGCAGTTACAGATGGAAAACAAGTAGAAATGATTCGTTTTATTATCAAAAACCTTGATGATGAAGGAGTATTGAACTACTCTTATAGTGAGATTATGGAGAGAGTTGATGTAAGCAAACCTACGGTTATCAAACTTTTTAAACAGTTAAATGACCTTGAAATCTTAGTGAAAATCCAAAATGGGAAATACCGCTTTGACGAATCAAAACTCCCGATTCCAACTGTTTAAGGCTATATACAGATGAAAACTCTAAGAGATATACCAAAAATCGATAAATTTTTAAATCATAAACTCTTTCCTTCACAAAATGCACTTTTAACCTCTATCGCACAAAAAAGGATAGCTAAACTCAGAGAAGATATGCTTGCTAAAAAAATAGAAGATTTTGATGAGGACATTTTGGTACAAGAAGTTTTAAAAGCTTACACCCAGTCTTTTGAATCTTCCCTAAAACCTCTTATCAATGCTACTGGCGTTATCTTACATACAAATATGGGACGTAGTGTCATCTCTAAAGAGGTTTTAAACAAAGCATCAAAAGTGATATGTGGCTATTCAAATTTAGAGTACAATCAAGAAGCAGGATGCAGAGGTGAGAGGTATGAGCATGTCAGTGAACATCTCAAAACACTCTTACATGTAGAAGATGTTTTAGTAGTAAACAATAATGCAAGTGCTGTTTTTCTTATCCTAAACACTTTTGCAAAAGACAAAGAAGCCATAGTTTCAAGAGGTGAATTAGTTGAGATAGGTGGAAGCTTTAGAATCCCAGAGGTTATGAAGCAAAGTGGAGCTATCTTACACGAAGTAGGTGCTACAAATAAAACAAAAAAAGCTGATTATGCAAATGCCATCAATGAAAACACCGTAATGCTTATGAAAGTACATCAATCAAACTTTTCAATCGAAGGCTTTAGCGAAACCACCTCTTATGAGGACATTAAAGAGCTTTGTGAGGCAAATCAATTACTTGATTATTATGACCTTGGAAGTGGCTATATCCCAGAACTTCCTTATAACCTTGGTAACAACGAACCCTCTTTGCCAACGATACTTAAAAACAATCCTTCGCTTATAAGCTTCAGCGGAGATAAACTCTTTGGGAGTGCTCAAGCTGGCATCATCGCAGGGCGAAAAGAGCTTATAGAAAAACTCAAAAAAAACCAACTTCTAAGAATGCTTCGCGTAGATAAGATAACACTAAGTATTTTAGAAGAGACTATAAAAGCTTACTTACAAGAGAAGTTTGAGCTTATCCCTACTCTTTGGTTACTTCAAAGAGATATCAAAGAGCTGAAAAAAAGAGCCACGAGTGTGAGAAATAAAATAGGCAAAGATAAATGTGAGATTATCGAAACAAAAACATTTATGGGTGGTGGAACTCTACCAAATAGAGAGTTTCCAACTATCGCGATAAGCATAAAAGGAAAAGCTACGATTTTAGAAAAGAAATTTCGTCAAAATAACCTCATAGGAAGAATTGAAAACGATAAATTTCTCATAGACTTTAGAAGTATCTTACCAGATACGGAAGAAGACATTGTCAAGATTTGTCAAAAAGTGATTTAAATGTTTTTAGAAGTTTTTATCTTAGCTCTAGCCCTTAGCATGGATGCTTTTGCTGTATCAGTTGGTCTTGGTTCAAAATTATCACAAAACAGAAGGGCTTTTGCAACAAAAGCTGCTTTACTTTTTGGTTTTTTTCAAGCATTTATGCCGCTTATTGGCTTTTTAGCAGGAATTGGTTTAGAGAGTTTTATCAAAGAATTTGACCATTGGATTGCCTTTATTCTCTTAGTTTTTATCGGAGCAAAGATGATATACGAATCCTTTGAAGAAGAGATAGAAGATAGTATCTGCAAGCTCTCAAATAAACTTTTACTTAGTTTAGCAATCGCGACAAGTATTGATGCTATGGCGGCTGGATTTACACTCGCTTTGTTTGAGTTACATTTTTTAATCTCTATTGCTATCATAGGTATCGTTACATTTTTTATGAGCTTTATAGGTGTTTATATCGGTGCAAAAGGCAGCAAACTTCTTGAAAGTAAAGCGGAATTTTTAGGTGGATTTGTACTTATTATCATAGGTTTTAAGATACTTTTTGAACATCTTGGACTTTTGTAACATACATCACAGATAAAAAAACCTCTCAAAGAGAAAATTCTCTCTTTTTTAAATTTATCATAAAGCTAAGGTATGAAGAGATAGCAAGTGACCTAGGAACTTCTCGTGTTGTTGTAAGCCGTATTTTAAAAGATTTGAAGAATGATGGTAAACTAAAACTATACCGTAGATATATACAATTCCTCTAAATTTATCTTCTTTTTGGTCAACTTTTTCTATACTACTAAATTGATTTGTAATTGCTAAAGGGGTGTTTAGATGAAACAACATATCATTGTTGGAACAGCAGGTCATGTTGACCATGGTAAAACCGCACTAATAGAAGCTTTAAGTGGATTTGTAGGTGATACTTTAGAAGAAGAAAAAAGACGTGGAATTACTATAAATCTCAGTTTTTCAAACTTAGAAAACAGTGAAAAGAACATAGCGTTTATCGACGTTCCTGGTCATGAAAGTCTGCTAAAAAACATGATAGCAGGTGCTTTTGGTTTCGATGCTAGCATGGTTGTTGTTGATGTAAATGAAGGCATAATGCCTCAAACAAACGAACATCTTGAAATTTTAAATCTTTTACATGTAAATACAATTATCATAGCTTTAACCAAAGCTGACTTAGCAAGCCCTGAACAGATTGAATCGCGTGTTCAAGAGATAAAAGAGTATATGCAAAATTTTCAACACTTGAACCTTAAGTCTATCTTACCTGTAAGTATCTACGATACAACTTCTATCGAAAATCTTAAAAATGAACTTTTTTCTATCCCTTCAATTCCAAAACTAAGCAATGGACTTTTTAGATACTACATAGACCGCTCTTTCTCTCTCGCTGGTGTTGGAACGGTTGTTACGGGGACTGTTTTAGATGGTAGCATACAAGTTGGAGATAAAGTTTATGTTCCTGAAAAAGAGACTGAAATCGTTGTTAGAAACCTTCAAGTCCATGAACATGATGTTTCATTAGCCCATAGTTCTCAAAGAACGGCTATCAACCTTCAAAATCCAAAAATAAGCTTGAAAAAAGGAACTCTTTTATGTAAAAAAGGTTTCATAAAAGGTTTTAATAGTGTTGATGTTTGGATTGAAGGCATTGCAAATGCTAAAATCAAACACGATTCAAAAGTTATTTTATTTGTAGGAACAAAGCAAATCGAAACAAAGATTTTACTCTATGAGAGTGAAGAGAGCATCGAAAAAGGATATGCAAAACTTTTATTTAACCAAAAGATGTTTTTAGTTCACAATGAACCTTTTATCATCTGTGTAAGTGGTCGAACCATAGGAGGAGGAAGAGTCCTTAATCCTGTTCAAGATCCTATCAAGAAAAAAGTGAAGATGCAACTCCTTCAAGCTTTAAATATCAAAGATTTTAAAACAGCTTTTGAAATCTTAGTCAACATTCATAGACGAGGATTTGGTCTCATCTCTTCTAACCAGAGATTTGGTTTAAATCATGATGAGGCAATTTGCATCGCAAAAGAGATAGATAACATCTTTGTTGATGAAAAAAATCTCGTCCTTTATCCGATGGATATCAAAGATGAACTAGCAAAAATCGTCTATAACATTTACAACAAAAACCAGTATGCTCTTCTCTCAGCAAACTCCTTAGCACTTAAAATCAAATGGGCAAGTCAAGCACTTTTAGAAGAAGTTTTAGAGGAGATTTGCAAAAGTGGCAAACTCACCTTTGAAAATGGAATTTATAAAAATGCACATATAGATATAGATAATATAGACACCTTAGTAGAAGAGAAGATTTATGAGATTTTAAAAACAGAAAATTTTACTCCAACAGCTCCGTATAACATCTATGAAGACTTAGATATTGATAGAAAGATGGGAGATGATGCACTCAAACGCCTTACTCGTGCGAGAAAAGTTGTTCGTCTAGCACATAATCTTTTTGTAACAACAGATACACTCACCACAGTTATGTCCAGACTAAGAGAACTCATAAGAACACAAGGGTATGTGGATATAAGTATGTTTCGTGAGCATTATGATTTTAGTAGAAAATACCTTATAGCATATCTTGATTATCTTGATTTATATGATGATATAAAAAAAGATGGGGATAAACGTATCCTCAACTCTTAATCTCTCTCATATCCTTTTTGAAGGATATGGGAAAACTCTTCATTTGAGATTTTTATCTCTTCTAAAATCTTTTCAGCTTGAGGCAAATCAAACTTTTCAATAGCCATCACAAGTTTAAGAATTTTGCCAAGTTCTCCTGTATGTTTTAAAAGAGCACCCTGAACATCTTCGTTTATCTGTATCTCTTCAAAAATCTTTTCCATAGGCATTTGAAGCATAATATCAATTAACGATAAGATACCAACAAAAGAGGCTTCGTATTTATCTGCACACCCTTTTTTGCAACGCATAGCAATCTCTGCCATCAAGCGAGAACGAGTGATCGCCAAATCAAAAACAGGATTTTTCTTTATTTTACGCTCATCAAGCCCCATAGACTTAGAAAAAGCTATCAGTAGCAACCATTGACGAAGTGGCTTTTTGCCTAAAAGCGTTACCACTTGCATCATAGATTTGACCTCTTTTTTCAATCCTATATAGCAAGAGTTCATAAATCGCAAAAGCTGGATACTTAATTCAACCTCACTCTCAAACTCTTTTACGATATCTTTTACATCAACATCATCAGAGTCTAAAAGATTAATCAATTGAAATATTTTCTTATAAGCTGGATCTAGAGATTTTTTAACAACAACATCTGGTTTTGCAAAATAGTATCCTTGAAAAAGTTCACATCCATAGCTTTTAAAAGTTTCATACTATTCTCTTGTTTCTACTTTTTCTGCTAAAAGCTTTATATTGTATTTTCTAAAAATTTCTAAGTTTTTTTCATCAACTTTATTATCATTTAAAAGAACATCTAGTTTGATAATATCCAGATAAGGAAAAATCGGCTCAAATTTTGAGATAAACTCAGAGCAGTTAAGAACATCATCAAGAGCAAATCTATATCCTAATTCTTTGAGTTTTTTTATCTTATCAATGACAACATCATTGATAATAGTTGTCTCTAAAATCTCTAAAACAAATTTGTCTTGAGGAATTGCATAGATGAGTTGATCCATAAGGAATTCTTGGTCTATGTTTAAAAACGCATAAGAGTCGTTTACCAAAGATTTGATACCAAAGTGGTTTAAAGCATTTACTAAAACCTTAGCCGTGGCAAGTAAGTCATCATCAAAAAGAGTTTTGATTTCTCCATCATCATCTCTCATTCTAAAAAGTAATTCATAAGCATATATCTCATTATTAGCATCAATAATAGGCTGTCTTGCTATATAAATCTTATCTGACATACAAAACCTTTGTTTTATTCTGCAAGATATAGTATATCGTATTATAACTTTTATTTACTTTTGACATAACTCATCAAACCAAGCTTCATTTTCTTGACTTCTACTCTCTTTGGAACGATAAAGGTTTTTCAAGATAGAGATAAGCTCATCTTCTCGCATATACTCTAAAATGCTCAAATCCATCGGTACAGCATCTTTATCTGATTCGATTAACTTAGCAATTTCAACGATTAACTCTTTTTTTTCAATACTACTCATAATCTTCTTTACTCTTTACTGTTTACAAAATATTTTAAAAACCTATTGTATAATAACTTCCATTGTAAACAAACAAAATAAAGGTAAAACATGAATACAAAAGCACTTTTAGGAGTCTCTTTGCTTTGTTCATCTGTATTTAGTGCTACAGATACTCAAATCATAAACTATTTCAAATCCCAAATTCCAGTTCCAACTATACAAATCGAAGTTACTTCAAGAGTAAACATCGATAATGTTGAGGGTGGTTTAGAGTATGTAACGCTCAATATCAGTGATGGACAAAGAGCACAAGAACTATCTGTTTTCACAAAAGACAACCTCATCTTTCCAGACGTTATCAATATAAACGATGGTGGAAGCATCAAAGAGAAGCTTGATAGAGATAAACTTATCAAAAATCTCTCTAAAATCTATAAAGAAGAAGACCCAAAAAATATCCTCATGGTAGGAAATGACCCTAAAAAAGAGACTCTCGTAGTTTTTACTGACCCAGAGTGTCCTTTTTGCAACAAAGAGGTACAAAAAATCGAACAAAGACTTGAAACATACAATTTAAAGCTTATCTTCACACCAGTTCATGATAGAAGTTCTTTAGAGAAATCCGTTCTTATCCTCAAACAAGCAAGTAATCTTAAAGATACTAAAGAACAAGTAAAAATCATTCAAAAATATTTCAATGGTGATGTAGATGCAAAAGTAAGTGATGAAGAAGTACAAAACATCCAAAGCCTTATCTCAAAATACTTCAGTGCAGGTATCAAAGGTGTTCCTTTTATCGTAAATGAAAAAGATTTATTAAACTAACCATGAAATCTATCCTCTTTGTCTGCTTAGGAAACATTTGCCGATCTCCTCTTGCTGAGGGTATCGCTAGAAAAATGTTTGAACAAAGAGGTTTACATGTAAAGCTTGATTCAGCAGGAACAGGGAGTTGGCATATAGGAGAAGCTCCCTGCCCTGACTCCATAAAAGTTGCAAAACTTCACGATATAGACATCTCTTCTTTAAGAGCAAGACAAGTTTGCTTAAAAGACGAAAAAAAATTTGACTTCATCATCGCCATGGATGAAAACAACAGAAAAGACCTTCTTGCTTTAGGCATTAAAAATCCTCTCAAACTAGGTGATTTTGGATTCAAAGGAGAAGATGTTCCAGATCCTTATTATTATAAAGACTTTGAAGGATTTGAAAAAATCTTCCAAATGATTTCTACAAGTTTAGATGTGTTTATAGAAAAAAAATATTATTTGTAGTACAATATAAAAATCTTACGTAAGACATTGGTTTTTATAAAGGATAAACTTTGGACTCCTCCCTTTTTATCGCTTTAGGATTAGTTGTTGTAATCATCATTTTAATTCTTATCCTTTTTGTAATCCAATTAAAATATAAAAAAAATCTCCAAAAAATGGAAAATTTTGCTCTTCAGTTAGAGGCTTTTAACGCTCTTACTTTACCACTTTTTTATAAAGATAGCACTGGAAAATTTATAGGATTTAACAAAATTTTCGATAAAAGCTTTGGAGACCATAAGAGAGAAACACTTCAAGAACTTAGTAGCTATCATGGAAATCTAAATACAGAAATTACATTAGTTTTCGATAATGGTATCAAAAAAGATGTTTTGTTAGTGCAAACAAATTTTTTAGATTCTCAAAAAAACCTTTTAGGAACAGTTGGCTATATCCAAGATATACACAATGAAAAAAGAGAAAAAAAATCTATTGTAGAAAAAAAAGCTCTCCTACAAAATGCTCTTGATTTTTCTGAAGAAGGATACTTTGAGTGGGAAGTTCAAACAGATAAAGCAACTTATTCTCCAACTTGGAAAAAGCTTATGGGATATACTTTGGAAGATGATGAACCAAATACTCTATCAAGCTGGCTTAATTTAGTTGAATCCTTAGATATAGCACAAGTCAATGAAAAAGTGAGAAATTTTTTAGATTCTAAAACACAAATCTTAGAGGTTGAACATAGAGTAAAAGCTTTTAGCCAAGACCATTGGGTTAACATAAGAGCCAAGGCTATAAAAGATACTGAAAATCAACCACTCAAAGTTGTAGGAACTATAAGAGATGTAACAAAAGTTAAACTACTACAAAAAGAACTAGAAGAACAAAAAAATCTTTTAACCTCTTTTATAGAAAATTTACCTTTTCTCTCTTTTATCAAGGATAAAAATGGTAAATATCTCTATATTAATAATTTTTATCATAAATATCTAGGCTATAAAGAATGGAAAGGAAAACATATAAGTGAGCTTTTTGAAGAGTTCATCGCTAAAAGAATAGAAGAGTCTGATAGAGAAGCTTTTTACGAAGCCATCCATGAGCATCAAGAGATTATCCCTGATAATAAAGGTGCTAATAGACTCTTTGAAACTTATAAATTTCCAGTTGAACTCAAAGAGCAAGAAGTTCTTTGTGGTATTGGGATAGATATCACACAAAAGGTAGCTTTACAAGAGGAGATTTTACTCTATAAAGAAGTTTTAGATGCCACAAAAAGCTCTATTGTTCTACTTGATAAACAAAGAAAAATCTTACATGTAAACAAAGTTTTTGAACAAGTAACAGGTTTTAAAAAATTTGAACTCCTCAATGCTCCAATAAGCATAAGAAACTCTAGCAAACACGATGAAAAATTTTACGATACTCTTTGGAAAGAAGTTCTAAGTAAAGGAGAATGGAGAGGTAAACTCTATACACAAAACAAAGATAAAACAGACACTTTAGAGATAACAAATATCTATGCTCTTTATGACTCAAAAAATAACATAAAAAACTTTTTCATACTTTCACAAGGGATACAAAGAGAAAAATTTGTTCAAAGTAGTATCAATCAGTCTTTAGACCCTTTAACCAACCTTCCAAATAAAACTACTTTTTATCAGCTTTTAGACCAAGCTATTTTAAAAGCTCAAAGATATCAAGAACTTTTTGCTCTTGTTTATGTAAACATCGATGATTTTAAACTGCTTAACAACTCTTTAGGACAAGAAGGGGGAGATGAAGCTCTCAAAGAGGTCGCAAAAAAACTCTCCTACCACATAAGACAAAACGATACTTTAGCTAGATTGCAAGGAGATGAGTTTTGTATCATCTTAGAAAATATAACTGCTATAAAAGATATGACCATAGTTTGTGAACGTATTCTTGAAGAGATGACAAAGCCTATAAAGCTCAAAAACATCCATGAAATTCTCAGTGTGAGCATCGGTGTAAGCATCTTTCCAAATCATTCTACTGATGCTAAAAAACTCTTAGATTTCGCTCATCTTGCTATGTATAAAGCAAAACGAGAGGGAAAAAACGTTTACACTATCTACAAAGCTTAATCAATTAACAATACATTCACATAAACTTTGTAAAATACAACTTAGCTATAACTTTGGAGAGAAGCATGCAAACAAAGATTTTGATGATAGAAGATGATGTCGAGTTAGCTGGAATGCTCATCACTTTTTTAGCAAAATACAATGTCATTGTAAAAAATTTTGATGACCCTTTCTTAGGTATTAGTGCTTTAAATCTCGATAAATATGACTTACTTATCTTAGACTTATCGCTTCCTGGTTTAGATGGATTAGAGATTTGTAAAGAGGTAAGAACAAAAAAAAATGATATACCCATTATCATCTCAAGTGCTAGAAGTGATTTGGAAGATAAGATAATCGGCTTAGAACTTGGAGCTGATGATTATCTGCCTAAGCCTTATGAACCAAAAGAGTTATATGCTAGGATTATGAGTGTTTTGAGACGTTATAAAAAGAATGAAGCTTTTACGCAAGAAGAAGAAAGTGATATAAAACTCGCTAAAAACAAATCTGATATCCTTTTTCATGACCAAGTTTTAAGCCTAACAAGAGCAGAATTTGAAGTTTTGAGCTATATGCTTAGAAAAAAAGATTGCGTTATCCCTCGTAGTGAACTAATACACAATGCACCCTCGTTAAATGAAGAGAGTGACAGTCGAAGCTTAGATGTTCTTATCAGTAGAATCCGCTCCAAACTAGGGGAAAGTTCTAAAAATCAAAAGTACATCCGCTCCATTAGAGGTGTAGGATATAGATTAAATGTTCAAGGGTAAAAATTGAAATGGCTTAACTCTATCATCACCAAAATAACTATCATCTTCTTACTTGCTCTTGTGGGCATCATTGCTATGCTTTTTATATTTGTAAAACATCAAATGCAAGAAGAAACACTTAATTGGGAAAATTTTGCTAGACATGCTATCCACTCTGCCTTTGATAGAAGTTCAAGAACCATAGATTTTGAAAGTCTTGAAGCACTAGGATTAAAACAAGTTTTTGATGAAGATTTAAAAAAACATATCTTTGAAAGTTATAGAAAAAAAGAGTTTCCACAAGACAAACCAAGAGGTATGATGCGACTTGGTATACAAGCAATTCCTTACAAAAGATCTGTTTATATCATCTTGCACTCTAAAGAGAACACACCTCTTCTTTTTAGTACAGATTACAAAAAAGAACTCTTCCCCTCTTTAGTGTTTCCTTTTGTAGCTATCTTATTTGTTCTATTTTTATATATAGCAATTATCAGAAGCCTTCCTCCGCTCAATGATTTAAAAAGTAAAATTAAAAAATTTTCTGATGGTGATTACTCCGTTACTTGTGAAAGCAAAAGTAAAGATGAGATAGGTGCTTTAGCAAATGAGTTTCATAATGCTGTTAAAAAAATAAGAAAACTTCGAGATTCAAGACAACTTTTTTTACGAAATATCATGCATGAGCTTAAAACTCCTATCACAAAGGGTAAATTCATCTCTGAATTAATCGAAGATAAGCAGTATCAAGCTTCTTTAGCAAATATTTTTACAAGACAAGAAAATCTCATCGAAGAGTTTTCAAGAATAGAAAAGCTAAGTGCAGATGAGTTGAAACTTGATATTAAAGAGTATAATCTTGCAGATGTTTTAGACTTCGCACTTGATATCTTAAATCACGAAAGTGATTGTATCGACTTAAAAACGACCCCTTGTAAAATCAATGTTGATTTTGAATTATTTGCAACGGCACTAAAAAATCTTTTGGATAATGCTATTAATTACTCTCCTAATAAAAAAGTATCTTTTCAAAACACATGCGAAGTAATCAGTATCGAAAACTATGGGGATGCATTAGAGTTTGAACTTGAAAAATACTCAGAACCTTACTTCTTAGATGGTACAAAACGGAAAAGCTCAAGAGGATTAGGCTTTGGTCTTTTCATTACTTGGCATATCATAAGACTACACAACATGAAGATAGAATATTTTAGAGAAAATGGTAAAAATATATTTAAAATATATCTAATTGCAAAAAATTCCTAATTAATTAATTTTATTATAAGCTTTTTTCTACTATAATTTTGTTATAAAAAAAAAGGAGAATAATATGAAAAATGTTATAGAAAAATTGGAACAAATTCAAGTTGACTCTTTAGCAGTCTTTGTTAAATTACACAATTATCACTGGAATATAAAAGGAATGCAGTTTTATCCTATCCATGAGATGACAGAAAAGATTTATGATAAGTTTTCTGAAATCTATGATGAGAGTGCAGAACTTATCTTGCAATTAGGTGGCAAGCCAGTAGTATCTATGAAAGAAGTTTTAGCTAAAACTCAAATCCAAGAGGATAGCGGCAATAGCTTTGAAGCAAAATATGTTTTAGAAAATATCATTAAAGATTATGAGATTTTTATGAAATCTTTCAAAGAGCTTTTAGCTGTTGCTGATGAAAATGGAGATAATGTTAGTGTCGCTTTTGCTGATGAAAATATAGCAGCGATTCAAAAAGATATCTGGATGATTAAAGCAACTCTTGCCTAAGCTTAAAGTGGGGTCTTTTTGGACTCCACTTTCAAAAAGTTTAAATTAAGCAAAAATTAAGTATAATCCCCTCAATTTAAAACTTCATTATGAACTTCAATAAAACCTGCCGAGATTTGGGAAACTAAGCGAGTATGTAGGTTTTTGCATACGAGTTTTGAGAGTTACCCATCGATACTTACATGATATAACTCAACAATTTTTATGTAGTAAAGAGACTTCTCTTTACATTTAGCTACCTAAGAAGTTTTGAAAATTTAAAAATTAGATTTGCACAATCTAAAGGAAAAAAATATGCAAACATTTGAATCATTTGGTCTTCACCAAGACTTGTTAAAAGCAGTAAGTGAAGCTGGTTTTAGAGAACCTAGCCCCGTACAAGAACATGCTATTCCTCTTATCTTAGCAGGAAATGATATCGTTGC
Organism: Sulfurospirillum sp. UBA12182; assembly: GCA_002742765.1. GTDB lineage: Bacteria > Campylobacterota > Campylobacteria > Campylobacterales > Sulfurospirillaceae > UBA6810. The sequence continues at coordinate 22,935 of DLUF01000088.1, forward strand.
GCAAGCACAAACAGGAACAGGAAAAACAGCTGCTTTTGGATTAGGAGCTATGAATAACATCGACCCTCATTCTAAAAACGTTGAAATCCTTGTTATCACACCAACAAGAGAATTAGCTACACAAGTAAGTGATGAACTTTATATGCTTGGTCGCTTTCGAGATATAAGAACGGTCACGATTTACGGAGGTAGCTCTTATTCAAGACAGTTATCTTTGATCGAAAAAGGTGTGAGCGTTGTAGTTGCAACACCAGGTCGTATGCTTGATCTTTTAAAAAATGACCGTCTTCCAAATTTTGCTCCAAAAGTCGTTATCCTAGATGAAGCAGATGAGATGCTTGACATGGGATTTTTAGAAGATATCGAAAAAATTTTTACTTACTTACCAAAGCAAAGACAAACTCTTCTTTTCTCAGCAACTATGCCAGAACCTATCAAAAAACTTGCTTCAAGAATTTTAAATGACCCAAAATATGTTAACATCACTCCAAAAGACAATACAACAAATGAAGATATAGAACAGCTCTATTATGTTATCAATGAAGCGGAACGTGATAGTGCTATGATAAGACTTCTTGATGCAACAGAACCAGAAAAATCGATAGTTTTTTGTAGAACAAAAAAAGAGGTTGATAGACTCTCAACTGCTCTCATCGCTGTTGGATACGCGGCAAAAGGCTTACACGGAGATATGGAACAAAACCAAAGAGAGAGTGTTATAAAAGCTTTTAGAAGCTCTCAAATAGACATTCTTGTTGCCACAGATGTTGCGGCTAGAGGTTTAAATGTTGCTGATATAAGTCACGTTTTTAACTTTCACATGCCTTTTGATCCTGAAAGCTATGTACATCGTATAGGAAGAACAGGACGTGCTGGGAAAAAAGGAACAGCTATAACTCTTCTTACTCCTATGGAATACCACTCAATGCAAAGAATTGCAAAAAAAGTTGGTACAAACTTAGAACATAGACTTATCCCTACTTTAGGAGATGTAAAAGAGAGTAGACTTGCTAAAATAGCAGATATGATTACTAATGCTAAGTTAAATGACAATGCAGCAAAACTTTTAAATATCTTAGAAGAAAACATGGATTTGGCACAGATATCTCTCAAACTTATCTCTTTAATGATGGATCAAAACACTCCTAGTGGTCCAGATAAAATAGGATTTGATAAAAAAACTCTCAGCAACATCATCACTAAAATAGCAGAAAGAGAAAAAAGTAAAAGCAACAGAAAACACGGTAGAAACCCAAGAAGTGGCCGCAGCCGTGATAACAGCAGAAGACCAAATAGATCAAATAAAAGATAGAGGAAACCTCTATCTTTTGATAACATAAATGTAACAATTTTTTGTTATCATTTTCTTGAGCAAAATATGGATAAAGGATAAGTCATGAAGGATGCTCAAGAATATATACAAATGATGCTTCCGTTTAGTTCTCACATGAATGTTTTGTATGTTGAAGACGATGAAGAGTTACGAAAGAATATGCAAGAACTTCTTTCAAACCTCTTCAAGGAAGTAGTTACAACCTCTGATGGCGAAGAAGCGCTAAAGCTTTTAGCTCAAAACAACTTTAATATTCTCATCACAGATATCAACATGCCTCGTATGAATGGGATTGAGTTAATCAAAGAGATTAAAATCAAAAATCCTAACCAAATGATTGTTGTGCTCTCAGCGTACAACCAACCCAACTACCTCCTACCTCTTTTGAAAATGGGGGTAAATAACTACATTTTAAAACCTTTTGATTTGCAAAAATTTTCTATGACTCTTTTACGTTCTATTTTGATTTTTGAGGAAAACAAAGCAAAAAATGAAAAAGAACGTCTCTTAAAAGAGGAGATTTATACTCTCAAAGAAGAGAATAGAAAATTAAAAGAACTTCTTCACAACTCCTTCCCTAAAGAAGCAAAAGAGCAGATACAAAAGGAGCAAATGCATGAAGAAGCTAATAGCCTAGTTGAACAAACTATCAATATACCTGGGATTGACCCTATCTTATCTGCGCAAAAGATTGATGATTTGATAGAATCGATAGATTTTTTAGCAAATAGACTCAAAGGAGGAAATCTCAAAAAAGAAGATATAGTTAGCATAGGTGATTTGTATTTTGAACTCTCTAAAGAGTTTGTTCTTTTAGGCTCTTTGGATATCTACTCTATACATCTTAAAGATTTAGCTTTTGGTCTTTACGATCTAGACTTTTCACTTGAAAACTTAGAGAAGATAAAACATCTCTTTTTTATCATCAATGACCATTTACAGCACTGGATAGAACAAATTCTTCTCAAACAAACTACTTCAGTAACTCTTTATAGCAAAGAAGATCTAAATAAAGATGTCTGTACAATCTTAGATTTAGCTCAATTTCACCAATAAAACCTTGATTTTTTGAACATATGTTTGATATAATTTGAACATATGTTCAAAACAAGGAGTGTGAATGGAAGCATTATTGGCTTGCAACAACAATAAGTGTGTAAAAAAAGAGGATTGCTTAAGATATAAGCTTTTCCTTGAAGGTGCCAAAGAATTTTCAACAAATGGTGGAAATGCAGAGAAAGGTTGTAAAAAATTTGTACAAAAGGATAAAGCATGAAGAAAAGAATGCAAAAAAGAGCACTTGATGGCTCAGGTATGGGTTGTGGAAGAAGAATGAAAAATGACAAACCTTGCAAAGGTAATGGCGAGGGTTTTGGAAAAGGTGAGGGAAGAGGTAAAGGCTGCAATAGATAATTCCAGCCTTTCTAAGCTTTACATGTAAGAAGAATTTCTTACATGTAAAGAGTTATTTATCTTTGATATTTTCTTCAAAGTGGTTGATATTTAGCACTATAAATTTATATGTTACATAAATGAGTACAGGCCAAGTAGCAAACCAAAAGATTCCTGATGTATAATCTACCATTTTAACTCCTAATAGTGATGCGAATCAGCTTCAATCTCAGCTGAAGTAACTTTCTCTTTATCCATAGACTTCCAAACAAAATAGATATAAGCTAAAACGAAAGGAACACCTAAAGAGACATAACTCATAGCTGTCAGTGTATAGTGAGACCCCGAGCTATTTTGTATCGTTAACGAACTAGAGATATCACTTAAAGAGGGATAAATCGTAGTATTGTTAAAACCTAGAAGACAAAAAATGCTTAGTACTACAAAGACTGTTCCAACTCCACTAAACCAGATACCTTTTGTGCTATTTTTAAATAAAGAGATAAAAATAGCATATAAAACAAGCAATGTGCCTGTTAAAAAGAGAATCAAAAGTATAGGACTTGCTAAAAAATTTGCAAGAAACTTATATTCAACAACAAAAACATTTTCTCCAGCATATGCAAAGCCACTCATAAAAAGAAGCATAACAGTCACTAACACAAAAAATCCAACAAACAAAACAGCATCTTTTACTAACTGTATCCTTGTATTTTTCACAATCTCTTTTTCTGCTATGTTATTTAAAAAGTAGAGTTCTGCTTGAACTCTTGCTAAGAAAAATAGCGTAAATCCTAATGCTACATTAAAAGGATTTAACACACCTTCTAATCCATAAGTTTTAAGTGTCCAAGAGGAGAGATTCATATCGTCTTTAACAAAATTTCCCCCAGTAAAAAGCGTTCCAACAGCAATCCCTATAAGAATAATTCCTACACTTCCATTGATAAACAAAAACATCTCATACGTTCTTGTACCAAAAAGATTATCAGGCTTTTTTCTATACTCATACGAGACTGCTTGAATGATAAAACAGAACAAAATCGCCATCCAAACATAGTATGCCCCACCAAAACTCACCGAGTAAAAAAGAGGAAAAGCTGCGAACAATGCCCCACCAAACATCACAAGAGATGTAAAAGAGAGTTCCCATTTTCTACCCAAAGAGGCAACTAAAACATTTCTTTGCGCATCATTTTTTGCGATTGTATATAAAAGTGTTTGACCACCTTGAACAAAAGTTATAAAAACGAACAACGCTCCTATCAAAGAGACTAAAAACCACCAGTATTGTTGTAATGCAAAAAGCGATAAATTCTCAAACATGTGATTCTCCTTGTGGTCCTATTTTTATCTGTTTTAGCATGATTTTTATCTCCGCTATCAAAAGTGCTGTAAAAATTATGGCAAAGAGACTTAGTGTTATCATAACCGCAGTTTCATCAACACTTGAAGTAGCTATGCCTGTTGGTAGCATACCTTGTATAGCCCAAGGTTGTCTTCCTACTTCTGCTACTATCCAACCAGCTTCTCCTGCGACATAACCTAGTGGAATACTAAAAAGTGCAGCATTTAGAAGAAGTTTTTTATCTTCTATTTTTCCTATCATACTAAAGTATAAAACGAAGAAAAACAGAGCTACAAACCAGCCCCCTAATCCAACCATTATGTGAAAACTATAAAAAGTTAAACCTATTGGAGGAATGATGCTTTTAGGATCATCCAAATACCCATATCCCAAATAACACTCATTATCTCTAAACGTTTGTAAATTAGTCGTAGCAGCGATAAGATTACCCTCTTTTTTAGCATTTTTATACTCTTTTAGAGCATCAAGTGCTACCTTTCCTTTTTCGATTTTGCTTTGTGCAGACTCAATCCCTAATTCCTCATTTCCAAATACCAAATCATCCATCCCTGGTACAAATGCATTGATATTTCTATATCCTAAAAAAGACAGAGCATATGGAACTTCAAGTGACCATAAAAACTCTTCTTGATTATCGCCTATCTGCTTATCTGGGTTAAGCTGTCCAAGCGCGACGATACCAGCTCTTGAGTGACCATCATATAAACCTTCCATCGCTGCTAATTTTGTTGGTTGATTTTGTGCAACTTGATAGGCTGATTCATCTCCACTAAAAACTAAAAACAGTGAAGTTAAAAGTCCAAAAGAAGCTGCTACTATCATGCTTCTTTTAGCAAAAAGTATCTCTCTTCTTTTAAGTAAAAACCACGCACTAATCCCTATAACAAAAAGTGCCCCCATCACATAGCCACTTGCGATAGTATGTAAGAATTTTGAAACTGCATTTGGATTAAAAAGAACATCCCAAAAGTTTTTCATCTCAAATCTAGCAGTATCAACATTAAACTCCATCCCCACTGGATTTTGCATCCATCCGTTCGCAACTAAAATCCAAAGAGCAGAGAGATTTGAGCCTATGGCAACGAGCCAAGTAGAGAGTAAGTGCATCTTCTTTGAAACCTTATTCCAACCAAAAAACATCACCGCAAAAAAGGTAGATTCCATAAAAAATGCCATAATCCCTTCAATCGCTAATGGCGCACCAAATATATCCCCAACTATCCAAGAGTAGTTCGACCAGTTTGTACCAAACTCAAACTCCATGATTATCCCTGTGGCTAAACCAATAGCAAAGTTGATGGCAAACAGTGTCATCCAAAACTTTGTTATTTTTTTCCACTCCTCATTACCTGTTTTGACATAAAGACTCTCCATAATTGCAACGATAAATGACAGACCTAATGTTAATGGAACAAAAAGCCAGTGATACATCGCTGTAAGAGCAAACTGTGCTCTTGAGAGATCAACTAAAAGTGTACTTTCCATTTATTACCTTTCTTTTACTAAATTTTCAATAACATAATCTGCTCTTTGCTCATCAGTAGTAAATTGCGTTTGCAGTATGTTTGGAAAGAAGAGTAGTTTCATAACTACAAAAAAGATAAAAAATTTAACTCCTATTATGAGCCAAAGTTTTTTACCAACCCCCATATTTTTAAAGCCATCGATGTAAAAATAAAAAATTTTTCTTAAGATATTCATATTGATTCCATAACAAAAAATAACAATGTCATTTTTTTGTAATTATATTGTGACGAAACTTAAAACAAAATTTATTCATTTTTACGTCCATAGCAAAAGGTTAGAATGAAATTTGAAAGATATTTTTCTCCATCTTGTACTCATAAGAGAGCTTCAAGTCATGTTTCTTAACGATTTCATTGACGATATATAGCCCTAATCCAAGCCCTGAACTAGCACCCTCTATTTTTCTGTTAAAAATCTTGGAAAAATCAAGTTTATCAGCTTCGATTTCTTCTCCAAAAGATTCAATTCTCATCGAACTTTTTGTAATGTATACATAGATTGTACCACTAGAGTATTTGATAGCATTTTCCAAAAGATTTTTCAAAGCCGTAGAGAAAAGTTCAAAATCAACTTGCAAAAGTGGAGTCTCTTCTTCTAAAATCACCTCTATCCTAGAAGATTCACTCATCAACAAATCAATAGCATGGTCTAAGATATCAACAACTCTATACTCTTTTTTTTCTAGTGCAACTTCATCAGAAGAGAGTTTTTCAACCTTTGCCATCTCTACTAAAAGATACTCTAATCTCTCAAAAACTCTTTGCATTTGCTCTTTTTTTTGGCTATTTTCAAAGGCTTGTGTGAGAATTTTTCCTTTCATGATAGGTGTTTTTATCTCATGCAAAATATTGCGTAAAAAAAGTGTCCTAGCCTCTTTAAGTTGATATATTTTTTTCATAGCAGCATTAAATTCTGCACCGATTTGAGCAAGTTCATCATGGCTTTGTATCTTGATAGGGGTGAACTCACTTTTTAAGCCAACCTCTCTTATCTTATCCTTGAGTTCATTGAGTCTGAGCAATTTTTTTAAAACAACTACAAAAAAAAGTATCATGACACCATTTAAACACAAAACCAACAGCGTATACTGCCATGAAGAATTTTCTTGTGTATTTTCTAAAATCACTTTTGGGGGAGTACGTGGCATAGGGTGTTTTTCATCTAAAAAATGCTTTTTAAAAGGAGGGAGCAAAGATGGTTCTTGTGGTACAAAAAAAAGCTTATCCCCATACTTTATCATAATCGAGAAAGGATCTTCTTTTATAAACTCTCCATACTCTAAAAGTTTCTTTTTCTCTTCTGTTGCAATCTTTACATGTAAAGAGTTTAGTTGCTTTTCTATATCTTCTCTTTCATCATGGATAAAGCGTATCGCTATAATAAAACGTTGAAAAGTAAAGTGATAAAAACCATCTACTTGTCTTTTGTATTCTAAAACCAAAGCAATGTTGATAACTACCACACTAAAGAGGAAAAAAGCCCATACTAGCTTGATGATAGAGTTTTTAGCTATTGACAAATTTATATCCTATCCCCCTAACAGGAAGGATAAAACAAGGCTCTTTTGGATTATCTCCTATCTTTTGGCGGATTCTACCTATAATGACATCGATACTTTTTAAACTACTCTCATACTTTATAGCTCCGATGTTTAAAAGCAACTCTTCTCTGGAGATTACATACCCCTCTTTTGAGAGCATATAAGAGAGTATCTCATACTCAGCATTAGTTAAGCGCAATTCTTTGTTACTCTTTTGAATGATTCGTTTTTCATGCTCACACACAAAAACTTTTTGTTTCTCCTCTTTTATCTCTCTTTTTAAAAGACCCCTTAGACGAAAAGCAAGTTCTCTAGGCAAATAAGGCTTAGGGATATAATCATCCGCCCCACGTTCAAAACCTATAACTTTGTCATTCATATCAGACCTTGCGGAAGAGATTATAATGGGGAGTTTTGGTAGAGAATTTTTAACCACTCTGCATATCTCTAAACCATCCATCTGAGGAAGTGAAAGGTCTAAAACTAACGCATCATAGCTATTTTTTTGAAGCTCTTCTAACCCTTGTAAAGGTGCATACGCAAGACTTGTATGTATACCCTCTTCAAGAAGAGCAGTTTGTAGCAGTTGCGCCAACTCTTTGTCATCTTCAATCATCAAAATCTTTATCATATTTGGATTATAGCTAACAAAAAGTAAATCAATAGTAACAAAACCGCGCCTTTGTAAAACGCGGTATATATGGGAAGATTAAGCGCTTAAATTTAGAGTTGACTCTTTTGAAGCTTCACTTGAATAGTGAGAAATAACTTGTTGCATGAGAGCATTCATCAAATCTTCTCCATTCAAAGCTGTATCTTGTTGCGAGGTCTCTTCTTTGTATGCCATCGCTTCTTCAGAAGTTACTTTTCCATCACCATTTGCATCAGCTTCATCAAAATTTGCGGCTAAAGTTTCAAATAATGATGAGAGATTTGGATCAGTTGAAGCACTATCCTCAGCTAAAGCACTTAGCTCCTCTTGTGTATAACCACTATCCTCTTCCTCACTATTAGATGGAGGTGGAGGCGGTGGTGGCGGTGGTGGACCACCAGCAGCCATCATTTGCTCAGTTGAAGCCATATAGCTAGTAAGTTCATCCATACTTACTACCCCGTTTTCATCTTCGTCTAAAAGTGAAAAAGCCTCATTTATAGAGTCTTCTTCCCCTAAAGAGAGGGCAAGAGCGGCTTCACTAAACTCTGTGGCATCTATGCTACTGCTTGAATCAGTATCTAAAGATGCCATCAAAAGTTCTGCAAATTCTGAGCTTCTGGAACTCGTAGCAGTACTGTTACTATATGTGGAATAAGCATATGTATTGTAAGAGTTACTGATATTCATCTTAGGCTCCTTTTGCACGGATTTGGGAATTCCCATCCACAATCCTAACACCTATGCAGTAAATAATCAGTAACAATCCAAAATTTAATTTCTTCTTCTATACTCTTCGTATCCAAATTCACTGGTTACTTCCAAAGTGCCATCTTTTCGTAAAATGGCAAGATTTGGAAGTTTGATGCCATTGAAAGTAGTGTTTTTTACGATAGTATAGTGGATTTGGTCTTCAAAGATGAGTTTATCTCCTACTTGCAAAGGCTTATCAAAAGAGTAATCTCCCATGATATCCCCAGCTAAACAAGTATTGCCACCAAGGCGATATGTGTAGGCTTTCTCCCCAGCTTCCCCGCTTCCTCTTATGTGTGCTCGATAAGGCATCGCAAGGGTATCTGGCATATGCGCTTCGGCTGAGCTATCCAAGATGGCTATATCCATGCCGTTGTGCAACACATCAAGAACACTCACGACCAAAGGACCACTTTGCCAACCTACTGCTTCTCCTGGTTCTATATAAACTTCCACGTTATACTTCGCTTTAAAATCACGAATAAGCTTGATGAGTTTTTGTACATCATAATCCTCTCGCGTGATATGGTGTCCTCCCCCAAAATTTATCCATTTCATGAAAGAGATATACTCACCAAACTTCTCTTCAAAACCTTTTAACACCTCTTCTAAAGCATCAGCGTCTTGTTCACAAAGAGCATGAAAATGAAGCCCTTCGATACCCTCAAGAAGTTCAGGTTGAAAGTTTGCTTTTGTGATGCCAAGACGACTATAAAGACCACAAGGATTATAGATATCCACAGGAGATGAGGAGACTTCTGGGTTGAGTCTTAAACCTAAAGAACACTTCCCTAGAGCTTTGTCTTTAAACTTTTCAAGCTGATTAAAAGAGTTAAAGACAAGGTGGTGTGAAAGTTCTATCACCTCATCGATGTCTTCTTGCTTAAACCCTGGGGAGTAGGTATGAATCTCTCCACCAAAATACTCTTTTGCAAACTTTGCTTCATGTAAGCCACTACATGTACAGCCTTTGAGATACTTTGAAACTAAAGGAGCTAAAGCTTTAAATGCAAATCCTTTGAGCGCTAAAAGCACCTTTGCCCCACTTTGTTCACCCACGTAAGCCAAAAGTTTTAAATTCTCTTCCAAAAGAGCCTCTTCACACACATAAGCTGGTGTTTGTACTTGCTCTAAAACACTCTCAATTTTACTTATCTTTTTCAATCTACTCTCCCTAAAATCATATCCATCATACAAGTTGGTAAAACTCTTTTTAAAAAGCTAAAAAGTTTCGTTGGAATCGTAACTCTATATCTAGCATGAGGTTTTTTACTCTCTATCGCTTCTATCAAGACTTGGTAAACTGCCTCTGGATTTAGTGTAAAAGGAGCATCACCCTCCCCTTGTAACCTTTGAAGTGTCTTTTTATAAATCTCTTTATGCGCAGAAGCTTCCACGTCGATATGCTCTTTAAACTTTGCAAGGGCATTTTTACGAAAATCACTTCGTATAGGTCCTGGTTCGATTAAAACTACTGCAACCCCACTCCCTTGAAGCTCCAAACGCATGGTGTCACAAAGTCCCTCTAAAGCAAATTTACTAGCGTTATAAGCCCCTCGATACTTCATCGCTACAAAACCTAGTACAGAAGAGTTATAAATCACCCTTCCAAAACCATTTTTTCGCATAAAAGGGAGAACGAGATTTGTAAGTTCTTGAGTTCCAAAGACATTAGTTTCAAATTGTTCAGTTAAAACACTTCTTTTCAAATCCTCAACAGCCCCAGGTTGTCCGTAGGCTCCGTTGTTAAAAAGTACATCAATCTTTCCATCTGTTTGCATCACGACCCAAGCGAGTGCTTCTGCTATACTTTTGGAATCTCTTAAATCCAGTTTATAGGCTTTTAAGCCCTCAGTTTGGAGTCTTTGAACATCTTTCTCTTCTTTACATGTAGCGTAAACTTGATAACCATTTTTAGCAAGTTCATGCGCACAAAAATATCCTATGCCACTAGAGCAGCCTGTAAGAAGTATATTCATCTAAAAAGTAAGTACTGGTTTGCCAGATTTGAGCCACTCACTCAAAAATTCACCTGTGTAGTAAATCTCTATTCCACAAGTTGAGAGTTGCTCTTCGATATACATGTTTTCACTGCATTTTTTGCAAGCAATAAACTTTATCCCAGCTTCACCCATCTCTTTTACTTTTTCTTTAATCTCAAAATCTTCACAAAGCACTTGTTGTGAAGCACCCCAAACAAGGATAGTGACTTCATCAAACCAGCCTTTTATCTTTGCATTGTGAGCATAAAGACAGATAAGATTTAAGATAGTCTCTTTGTTATCTGTACTCCAAACAATCAACAGTTCATTTTTCATAGTAAAACTCCTTTACAAAGACTTTTACATGTAAAGAAAGAAGCCCAAAAATGGGCTTCTTTTAATTACTTACTTCAAAAGTCTCTTCTGGATCCATCTCAAGGATTTTCCAAGGAAGTCCTTGAACATTTAACTCTTCCATAAATGGTTTTGCATCAAAGTTTTCCATGTTGAAAACTCCTTTACCACTCCATTTACCTTCCATAACCATCTTCGTTCCTATCATCGCTGGAACTCCTGTGGTGTAGCTTACTGCTTGCGCTCCTGTTTCACGGTAACACTCTTGATGGTCGCAAACATTGTAGATATATACTTTTTTTGCTTTTCCATCTTTTTTACCAGTTATAACACAGCCGATATTTGTATGTCCAACTGTACGAGGTCCAAGACTTGCTGGGTCTGGTAAAAGCTCTTTTAAAAGTTGAATTGGCACAACTTTAACACCGTTTACTTCAACTTCATCGATTCTTAACATCCCTACATTTTCCAAACACTTCATATGTGTCAGGTAGCTTTGTCCAAATGTCATAAAAAATCTAATTCTTTTTAAGCCTTTGATATTTTGAACGAGTGATTCCATCTCTTCGTGGTAAAGAAGATAACTATCTTTTACACCAACTTCTGGATAATCCCACTTCATCATGATTTCCATAGGCTTTGTTTCTATCCATTTGCCATTTTCCCAGTATCTTCCGTTTGAACTTACTTCTCGCAAGTTAATTTCAGGGTTGAAGTTTGTAGCAAATGGATATCCATGATCACCTGCATTACAATCTAAGATATCTATATACTCAATCTCATCAAAAAGATTTTGCTGCGCATAAGCACAGTAAACATTTGTCACACCTGGGTCAAAACCACTTCCAAGTAACGCCATAATTCCAGCTTCTTTAAACTTACTATCTCTTGCCCATTGCTCTTTATACTCAAACTTTGCAGTATCTGGATGTTCATAGTTGGCTGTATCTACATAATGCACTTTTGTTTTTACACATGCATCCATAATAGTCAAATCTTGATATGGAAGTGCTACGTTTAACACTACATCTGGTTTTTGCTCTTCGATAAGTTTCACTAACTCTTCTACACTATCAGCATCAACACTAGCAGTTTGGATACTCACTCCTAAATCAGCTTTTATCTCTTCAGCTATCTGGTCACATTTTGATTTTGTTCTACTTGCAAGTGTAATCTCACTAAATACTTCACTATTCATAGCACATTTTTTTGTTGCAACTCTACTTACACCACCAGCACCGATAATTAAAACTTTACCCATATCTTTTCACCTTCTCATAATGTTTTTAATATAATTTTTGCCAACTCTAGCGCACGTGAACGATGTGAAAGCTCTTTTTTAACGCTCTCATCAAGTTCACCTAGAGTTTTATCAAACCCTAATGGTATAAACATCGGGTCATATCCAAAACCATTTTCTCCTCTTGCCTGCGCTAGTGCATTTCCGTGCATCCAGCCATGCACACAAAATTCCCCTTTTTTACAAACAATTGCTATGGCAGCTGTATAATGAGCCTTTGTTTTTTGTAAACCTTTAGACTTTAAAGTAGCAATAAGCTTTTGAAGATTTTGCTCACTTGTAGCACCAACTCCTGCGTATCTAGCACTATAAATCCCAGGTTCACCACCCAAAACATCAACACTAATCCCGCTATCATCACTTAAAACTATCGCATCTTCATCATTTAAAGCTTCATAAACTGCTTTTGCTTTTATAAGTGCGTTTTCTTTGAAACTATTTCCTGTTTCTTCTATCTCAAAAGGCTCTATGAGTTCACTAAAAGCATATACTTCAAAAGTATCCATCCAAGCCTTTAACTCTTTGAGTTTTCCTTTGTTTGAAGAGGCAAGCACTATCTTCACATCTATCTCCTTACATGTAAAGATATTTTATCAACATTTTGTTTAAAAAAAGTTACAAAACGATATCATTAGGCTTTTTTAAAAAATCTAAGTTGCAATCATAGTAACAATAATGTAACTATTAGATTGTATTATACTGTTGAGACTTTAGAAAGGAGAAGTTATGAAACAACTCTCAATTAAAATACAAGTAATCTCTTTGGTTGTATTTTCACTTTTGGCACTAGGTGTGTGTGCAGGATATTTTGCAACATCAAAAAGTTCGCAAGCTCTTATAGAAAAAAGCTATATGGCTTTACATGCGGCAAGAGATACTAAAACAGAACAGATTAACAATTTTTTCTCAGAGAGGGTTGGAGATATAGAAGTTTTAGCAAAATCAAAAAATACCATAGATTTCGTTCAAGAACTTTTCATGGAAGTTACCTAGCTATGGGAGTAAAAGAGGAAGACCCTTTCCCCGTTAACGACCCAATCATTAAAGAAAAGATAAATTCTTATGAAGAGTTTTTTCAGCACTATCTTAATAGGAGACAACATCCGTTGGGCGCTTATGAGTGAGATTGATGAAGCTGATCAAAAAACAAAAATCATCACAGATGAGATTTTAAATGCTATCACTGATGCAAACAAGAGTAAAGAGGAGATTATCAACGCTAACAATATCCTTAATGAAGCAAAACAAGAGATAATCAATCTTACAAACAAAGTTCAAGCAAGTACCCAATCAGAGATAGAACTCGCTCGCCAAATAGAGCAACTCTCTCACGATACTGAACAAGTAAAAAGTATCTTAACTGTCATCTCTGACATAGCAGACCAAACAAATCTTTTAGCACTTAATGCCGCCATAGAGGCAGCACGTGCAGGTGAGCATGGAAGAGGATTTGCGGTTGTGGCTGATGAAGTGAGAAAACTAGCGGAGAGAACACAAAGTTCACTCACAGAGATCAACGCGACTATCAGCGTTATCGTTCAAGCAACCATGAACGCAAGTGCTCAGATGAATGAAAATGCAACTGAGATGGAAAACTTAGCAAATGTATCGACCGAAGTTGAAAAGAAGATAAACTATACAACTTCTATCGTAAATGAAGCGACAGAAGCTAGTGATAAAACAGTCAAAGATTTTGAGAGTGCTGGTAAGCAGATAGCTTCTATAACAAGAAGAGTTACAAAGATAAATGAACTCTCAACACAAAATGCTAGAAGCGTAGAAGAGATAGCAGGAGCAGCTGAACATCTAAGTAAATTAACAGCTGAGTTAAATGTTAAATTAGAAAGTTTTACAACCACATAACCGTAGGAGGATAATCCCTCCTACTCTAAATCCATCCCTTATGTTTGAAAATCGCTAAAGGTGTTATGGAAGAGAGTATCATAAGCCCTATGGAAAACACATAGCCATATTCCCAGTGAAGCTCAGGCAAAAAATCAAAGTTCATACCGTATATACTAGCGATAAGTGTTGGAGGCAGAAACACAACATTTACGATAGTAAATATCTTTATAACTTTATTTTGTTCAACACTCAAAAGACCTACGAAGATGTTTTGCAAATAATCAAGTCGCTCAAAATTAAAATTTGTATGTTCTATAAGTGATTTGATATCTTTAAGCATGATTGGAATTTCGTTTTTATCATCATTGTATTTTTGAGATTTTAAAAGAGAACTCAAGATACGCTGTTTATCGTTTAGATTCTCTCTTATAATCATATTTAAATCTTCAAACATAGAGATTTTTTCTAAAATCTCTTCATCATCATTAGAATAATCAGTAAAGACATGTTTTCGTAGTTTGGTTATCTCTTTTGAGAGATTTTCGATTATATCTGCATCTGAATCGATGCGGATATCTATGATATGACAGAGGATTGAGTAGCCATTTTTAAAATCAACAGGAGTACTAAGTAGTCTTTTTATAAAAGAATCAAAACTTCTCAGCTCCTTATATCTAATAGATATCAAAAGATTGTCTTTTAGGATAAAAGAGACTGTTTCGTTAAAAGCTGCATTGTTATCGTTTATCATAAAGTAACTGTTGATTTCTATTTTATTATCCTCTTCCCAGTAGCGTGAACTAAACTCTATCTCTTCACTCTCTTGTTTTGTAGGGAATGCCACATCAAAAATCTCTTCAACTCTTTTTCTCTCATGAACGGTTGGATGAACCATATCAATCCATAAAACATTTTTGATAACATCGCTATTTTCTAGAGTATTCATATCTTCTATAACGCCTAATCTACTGCCTTTTTTAAAATAACAAGTTATCATGTTTTACCTTTTTAAAAATCTTTTTCCGCTTTGAGAGCTTGAAAGAGGGCTTTACATGTAAAACCCTCTTTAGAGGATTATTCGCCTGCTTTTAGCTTTTCCCAGTACTTTTCATAGATAGGAAGTGCGTCACCTAAATCCACTTGAAACTCAGAGTTAAGCAAGTCTTGTTCATTTGGATAGACAATTCTGTTGTTTTTGACACTCTCATCCATAAGCTCTTTTGCTTTTAAGTTTGGAGTAGCATAACCAACATCCTCACTGACCAATTTCGCAACTTCAGGACGAAGTAGATAGTTGATAAACAGATGAGCATTTTCGATATTTTTTGCATTTTTAGGGATTACAAGAGAATCAATCCAGAGTAAAATCCCCTCTTTTGGATAAACATAAGTAAGGTCTGGATTTTCTTCATTTGCCATATAGTTTTCGCCGTTAAAATTCATCCCTGCTACTACTTCTTCACTAAGATATACATCTTTTGGAGATTCTGAATTATAAACTTTTACATTAGGCATCAAAAGCTTTAACTTTTCATAAGCTTGTTTTATATGCGCTTCATTTTGGTCATTTGCACTATATCCTAGCGTTTTAAGTGTCATACCAAACACTTCTCTTAAATCATCTGTCAACAAAAGAGAGTTTTTATACTTCAAGCTCCACAAATCATCCCACTTAGAAATCGCACCTTTACCTAAAATCGCAGCATTGTAGCTTATGCCTGTACTTCCCCA
The DNA here is from genome assembly GCA_002742765.1 of Sulfurospirillum sp. UBA12182. GTDB lineage: Bacteria > Campylobacterota > Campylobacteria > Campylobacterales > Sulfurospirillaceae > UBA6810. Next base: position 38,713 of record DLUF01000088.1, read on the forward strand.
AGTATAAGGGATAGAGTAGTCATTTTTAGGGTCAAATGGTTTGTATAAAAGTTTTTCATCCAAGTTTTTAAAGTTTGAGAGTTTGCTCTTGTCGATTTTTGCCAAAAGCCCTTCTCTTGCCATTTTGTTTACGAAGTAAGTTGAAGGAACTATGATATCATAGCTACTT
>DLUF01000096.1 GCA_002742765.1 Sulfurospirillum sp. UBA12182
TTTATGTCAGGATTTGGGTTTATTTTACAAATTTAATTATTTTTGCTATTATGGTATGTATATTTTTACAAAATGAGCTCTTATTATGAAAAAGATTATTATTTTCCTTCTTTTCCCTTTCTTTCTAACCGCTGCAAATATGAATAAAAATGGTATCGTTACTAAAGAGAGTATTTTTGACATTGAAAAAACTATCAATTATATTACTCAAGAAGCCTATGAAAGTGGTTTTACTGATTTTGAAATTATTGACCATAAAAAAAATTATCTTGAAAATAATCACAAAAATATAAATGAAGTAAGATTGATTTTATTTAAAAAATATACTATCTGTTCACGTCTTCTTGATTCTGATCCTGCTGTTGGACTTGATTTACCACTTAGAGTGTTAGTTTATCAGGGGAAAGATGACAAAATATATATAAAATACAGAGACCCTAAATTTTTAAAAAATATATATAATGTTGGAAACTATAAAGAAACTGACATTATGAGTAAAAAATTAGATAACATAACAAGCTTCAAAAATTAACTATTTTTTAGTTCATTTTCAAAAAATTCTAATATTCTTGTCTGTAAAATAATTGTATCTTCATCTCCATTACAAGCAAAAAAACTTCTTAGATGTTGCATATTAATCTTATTTTTAAATCTTTTATGCCTTTTTAAATCTTTATCTATATCTAAAAGAAGACAATCTAAATCAAGAGAATTACTTTTTAAAATTTTATTAACATACTCTTTTGTTGTGTGAACTAAAACATTTACTCTATATTCATCATCATAAATTTCTGAAGCAATTTTAGATAAGACTTTATATTCACAACTATTGTCATTTTTATTTGAAGCAATCATAGCAGCAAAAAGCTTAGCCCTAAACTCTAAAGATGTATGATGATAGACAAAAAGTTCTCTAAAAAATGAGAGAAAGAATATTTTTAATTTTTTTAAAGACATTTATACTCTTTTACAATTTTCAAATTAGCTATAATTATAACAAATAAATAACCTTTCTATGGTAAATGGATTAAAAATGACCCTATATGAACAAAAAGAACAGATAGAACAAGTTATCCAAACTTTGAGTATAAGTGAATCTAATTTGACTTTGAGTATAAAATCTTTGGTAAATTATATAGATATTGAAGTTTACAATGAAAACAGTGAAGAAGATGCCAAAGTTTGCAATTTAATTCAAAAAAAAACAGATTTATTTTGTAAAAAACTTCAAGAAGCTCTCAAAGATATTTTTGAAGAGGGTGAGGAAATAGAATTTAAAAAAAGTAGAAACTCTTTAGAAAAATATGAACCAATCATCTATCTTTTTGGCTTTAAAAAAGAGGGTGAAACTAAAAACTCTGAGTTTAAAAAAGCTTGTCTTAGAGGATTTGTTGAAGATGAAAACAGTTTTTTGATAATTGTTGATATTTTCAATGGTTCTAAACTCATTCCTTGGAAAATTTAGCATTTTTTGTTATAATACCGCTCGCCTTCCTTTAGACCTGTGCAATATTGCTATTTGAGCAACGCTTCAGGGTGGGAACACAGCAGAGCACTCGCTAGTAGTATGTGCCGCAGCCATCTGGAGGAAGGTTTTTAATCCATTACAAAATCTTCGATTTCCAAAGCAAGTTTATAAAAATCAACCCCTTCAACTTTTCCTTTTTCTTTGAGAGTTTCTTTGATATACTCTTTTCCTTGTAACAGCTCTTTTGATTTTACCCCATGAGAGATAGATAAAATAGCTTCTATAAATGCTGCTAATCTATCACAATTTTTCAATGCAACACCATCAATTGCATTAAATCTATTTTCATTATAAGTAGCAAGAGTATCAACGATGATGATTTTTTTCTCATTGATTTTATTTAAAAATTCATCTTTTTCATTGTTACCATAAAGTCCTAAGAGGTATTTGAAAGAAGAAATCATTTGAGCAGGAATATAAGGTAAGATTTCGTCTTCTACCATTTTTATCTCATATTCACTGATAATGTCATTTAAACCGCTTACAGAGTACTTCACAGGAGATATGATATCTCTAGTAAGAGCCTCTGGCAAATCATGAAATAAAGCGCAGTAGAAGTTGTTTTCTAAGCGTTTTTGACAAGCATTAATCTTTATAGAATAAAAATAACCCATAATCGCTACGATAAGCATATGCCCTAAAACTGAAGTTTCTGGGATTCTTGGAGTTTGTGCCCATCTTTTTTGAAAACGTAATCTTCCACTTAAATCTATAATTTTTGCCAATTTTTTATTTAAAGCTATTTTTCTCACACCTATGAGTTCATAATAATCTTCTATCTCTTCTTCAACAGCTTCTTTAACTCTTTCTATACCACTTAAAAATTGACTTGTTTGATAAACGATAGAAAATTCCCATCTTGTAGAGAGATAAGAAGCAGCTTTGAGTATAAAACGCTCTCTTTTATACATATTTGGATCACTCAAATACTTTTCAAATCTTTTTAAAAATTTTCCATCTTCCACATCTTCTAAAAGATGAGAAAGCTTTGAAAGAACCCATCTGTTAATCTCTGCCTCTTTTTTTTGTAAAGCTTGTCTAAAAACATCAGGTCTTATATCAGTTACAACACCTCTTCTTAAAAATTCAAAGATTCCTGCTTCTATGAGATGTAATTGGTTGATTTCTTCATCTTCCATATGAGAGAGAAAATAAGCTATGATAAACTTATGAGCCTGTTTATCAAGCTCAACAAGTTCTACCATACGAGGATAATCATTCCATCTTTGTATAAAAGCAGAAGAAAAAAACTGTTCTATAAGTCCTGGAGAAAACATTTGATTTTTCCTTTTTTATCTTTACATGTAAAGATACTTAGCATTACTTTTCTATTAATTTAGAATCGATTTCGATAACTGTATGAACATTACCTCTTGGATTAAAATCTGCTACAACTTTAAGCCATTTTGGTTTTAATTTTGTGCTAAGAACATCATAAATTTCATTTGCACTATTTTCATGAGAGATACTTCTGTTCATAAAACTATTTATATAGAGTTTGATAGCTTTGAGTTCTACAACAAGCTCATTTGGAATATATTCGATGTAAATAGTTGCAAAATCTGGATATCCGCTTCTTGGACATAAACAACAAAACTCTGGTAATGTTATCTTGATAACATAATTTTTTTTATGTTTATTTGGCCAAATTTCCAAATCTCTATCAATATCAAACTCTTTTATCTCTTTTTCACCATATTTCATAGCATATCCTTTATCTGTTTTAAATTTTTAGGTTTTGAAACGATAAAACCTTGAATAAAATCAGGATTATATCTTTGTATTGTTTCAAAAATACTTTTTTTATCTATAAACTTTATCATGACTTTAATTTTTAACTCTTTTAACATAGAAATGTAAAATTTGAGTAGTTTTAAATATCTCTCATCTTCTAAGTTCTTTGTAAATTCTATATCAAATTTAACTAAATCTAGTGGTAAATATTTTAAATACTCAATAGAACTATTATTTCCTCCAAAATTATCAATTGAAATTTTAAATCCCATTTTTTTATACTGTTTTAATATCTCTTCAAATCTCTTTGTTTCTTTGTAAAAATTTTCTTCACTAAATTCTAAAATTATATTTTTTGGATCTATTTTATTGACATAAAAAAGTTGATTTAAATAGACAATAAACTCATTATTTCTCAAAGTAACAGGAGAAATTTTTACAGAAAAACAAATCTCTGGATTTTGTAAATTTTGTATCTCATAGCATAAAACTTTAAAAAGTTTTTTATAAAAGATATTTTCATATCCCATGTGGTTTATAACTCTTTCAATCTGTGAAAAAGAGAGCATACCATGAGATTTAGAGTATACTTTTGTTAAAACCTCTAAAATTTTTATCTTTCCTAAATGATCTAAACAAGGTTGATACTTGAAAATAAATTTTTCATTTTTTAAAGCTTCTAAAACAATTTTTTCATATTCATCAGGTTTGACATTTAAAAAAGATAATTCTTTATGTTCTTCTATATCAAAAAAAAGTTTTTTTACTATATTTTCTATATTTTTATCATAATTAGATTCTACAAGTGAAAAATCAACTTTTATCTCTACATCATCTATTCCTATATTTTTTAACTCTTTAGAAAAAATAGTTAAGATGTGATTTAACTCTTTTTCTCTTCCTTTTACTATAAAAAGAAAATTTCCCCCACCATATCTTCCTATTGGAACATTTTTAAAGTTATAGTTTCGTAAAAAATTATCTAATTTTTGACAAAATTTTCTCAAAATTTCATCTGCTACTTTTAAACTATATCTTTTATCAATATCTGCTATATTATCTATCCGAATGAGAACAACAACTGTATTTTTTTTTGCTTTTTTAATACGTTTTAAGATTTCGTCTTTTGTAAAAGTTCTTGTGACTGATTCTATAAGTGTAGATTGAAAACCTCTATATATCAAATAAAATATATAATAGATATATATAGGAATGAGAGTAACTGTTAAAAGAAGATTTTCTAAAGTATTAGCAGAAATTTGAAATACATAAAACAAAACAAGTGTGAGAACTAAGAAAGGAAAACCAATTTTTAAAGAAATAATAAATTGATTTTCTCTCTCTTTAGACTCAGAATATAGCATCAAACATCCAAGTGTTTAACATCTTTAGCATGGTCTTGGATATATTTTCTTCTTGGTTCTACTTCATCTCCCATAAAAAGAGTAAAAGTATCACTTGCTTCATCATAATCATTGATATTTATCTTAAGTAATCTTCTATTTTCAGGATTCATTGTTGTTTCCCAAAGTTGTTCAGGATTCATCTCACCTAAACCTTTATATCTTTGGATATATGCACCTTTTTTTGCATTTTTTTCTATATCTATCAAAACTTCTATCGGATCTCTTCCTTCTAATACTTCTTCCATTCCTCTCTCTTTTATCTTGCTATTGATATAAATAGCCTCTTCATAGAGTGGATTTGTAAAAAAATAATCATCAAGTTTTAACTCTTCTAAACCATCTTCAGTCTGTATAAAAAGGTGTACACTTTCTTCATCTATACTATAATTTAAAAGGTTATAACCTATATTTTCAACAAATGCTTTTAAATTTTCAAAAAGTTTATTACTACTTAAAGAAACCAAATCAGGATTTTCTATCAAATGACGGATAATAGCTATCACAGAGAAACGTTTTTCTAACTCTTTTAATGTACTTCTATATGCAGATACTATCTTGAAAAAATCCATTAAATCTCTAGTGCCAACACCTTTAAAATCTATACTATCCATACCTATTTCGATTAGAAAATTATTGAGTTCTGAATCATCTTTAAGATAAATCTCTTTTTTACCTTTTTTATATCTATAAAGAGGTGGCTGTGCAAGATAAACAAAGCCATTTTCAACAACAGGGCGTAAAAATCTAAAAAGAAATGTTAATAAAAGTGTTTGTATATGGCTACCATCAACATCAGCATCTGTCATAATAATAAGTTTATGATATCTTAATTTTTCTTCACTAAACTCTTCACCAATACCACATCCAAGTGCTGTTATCATATTTTTAATTTCATCAGATTTTAAAATTTTATCTAAACGAGATTTTTCAACATTTAAAATCTTACCCTTAAGTGGTAAAATCGCTTGAAATACCCTATCGCGACCCTGTTTTGCTGAACCACCAGCTGAATCTCCCTCAACTAGATATAATTCACTAACAGCAGGATCTTTACTTTGACAATCAGCAAGTTTTCCAGGAAGTGTTCCTACGCTCATAGAATCTTTTCTACGAGTTAAATCTCGTGCTTTTTTTGCTGCTTCTCTCCCTCGTGCTGCTGCTAATGCTTTATTCATTACAGCCTTTGCATCAATTGGATTTTCTTCAAAAAATTTCACCAATTTTTCAAATGTCATTTTTTGAACGAGAGGTTTTACATAAGAACTTCCCAATTTTCCTTTTGTTTGTCCTTCAAATTGAGGTTCAGGAACTCTTACACTGATAACAGCTATTAAACCTTCTCTGATATCATCACCAGTTATTTTTATATCTTTTTCTCTTGTTGCTGCATTTGTATTGATATAATTTACAATTGCTCTTGTTAATCCAGCCCTAAAACCAGCTTCATGAGTTCCACCTTCTGGTGTTTTGATATTATTTACAAAAGAGAGAAGATTTTCATTGTATGTTGAGTTATACATCAAAGCAAAATCAATTTCTATATCTTCTAGTGTATCTGTAAAATGGATAGGAGTTGAAACTTGTTCTTTTTTATTCATATCTTCAACAAACTGTTTTAATCCACCTTCAAAATGAAAAACTTCACTTTTTCCAACTCTATTGTCTTTAAACTCAATAGTAATTTTTGGATTAAGATAAGCAATTTCTTTAAATCTTTTTGCCAAAATGTCGTATTGAAACTCAACTACTTCAAATATCTGTGCATCTGGCCAAAATTCTATTGTTGTACCTGTTCGATTAGTTGTTTTAACAACTTCTAAATCAGTTTGAGGAATACCACAAGAAAACTCTTGTCTGTGCTCATTTCCTTCTCTTTTTATAGTGGCAACAAGCTTAGATGAAAGAGCATTTACAACAGAAACACCAACTCCATGTAAACCACCACTTACTTTATATGTATCTTTATCAAACTTTCCACCAGCATGAAGTACGGTCAAAACAACTGTTGCTGCTGACATCTTCTCAGTTGGATGCATAGCAACAGGAATTCCACGACCATTATCTGTAATGACTGCTGAACCCTCATTTGTAAGTTCTACTGTAATTTTGTCACAATATCCTGCCATTGCTTCATCAATGGAATTGTCAACTACTTCGTAAATAAGATGATGTAACCCGTTTATATTGGTATCACCAATATACATACCTGGTCTTTTTCTAACTGCTTCTAGTCCCTTGAGGACTTTGATATTGTCTGCTCCGTAATTGCTCATATATTCTCCGATTAATTAAATCATTATTGGCATAACTATTGTTATGAAATTTTCATTTTCAAGTGTAAAAGGTAATCCTGTATCGTTAAAACCTAAAGTAAATTTATTATCTTCTATGTTTGATAAGAAATCAATCAAATAACGTGAATTAACTGCTAAGAAGATATCTGTATCAAGACCAGTTTCAAATTCTATTTCTGTTTTTGCTTCAATATTATCATCATTTAAACTTTCAAAAACAATTGATTTTGGTTTAAAAGTTATCTTCATTTCATTAGAGATGATAGCTATTTGTTTGATAGCTTCAACCATTTTTTCTCTACTAAGTAGCAATCTATAATTTTTTTCTTTAGGAATAATTCTTTCATAATCAGGGAATTTACCGTTGATTAATTTTGTAAAGAAAGTAAAGTTGTTAGATTTTGCTATCAAAGTGTTTTCGTCATAAAACATCTCTATATCATCAAAAAAGAGTTTTTGAATCTCACCAATAGCTTTTTTAGGAATGATAATGGAAAAGTTATCTTCTATTTGATTTTCTAGTTTTACAAGAGCTAATCTTCTTGTATCTGTTGCAACAAGATTTAAAAATCCATTTTTTATATCTATCAATGCACCATTTAACTCAAATTTAGGATTGTTTGTATCGATAGCATTTGCTATCTTTTTAATACTTCTAACAAAAAGAGTTGAGTTTAATTCAAATTTAGGTTTATTATCAATTTTAGGAAATTCAGGAAATTCAGTTGAGTTAAACATAGGAAGTTTAAATTTTGAATTATTTTGTTTAATATATAAATAATCATTAATAGTTTCTAAGATAATATCATCATCTCTTAAACCTTTTACTATATCTAAAAGTTTTTTTCCATTGGCTGTTGCAATTCCATTATCGGATACTTTTACATTTTTAGTATGAAACTCTAATCCTATTTCATAATCAGTAGCTTTAACGCTAAAAAAGTTTTCATCAACACTAATATAAAGATGTGAAGTGATTTGACTTAAATCTTTTTTTTCTAAGTAAGGTTGAGTGTTTACAAGTACATTTTCAAGTACACTTTTATTGATTGCAACTTTCATTTTTTTTCCTTTATATTTTAATAAATATAGTAAAAGTAGTAGTTTAGGTTGAATATGTGAAGAAAGATATTTTAACCTCTATTTTCAGGTTCAAAACCTGTGAAGTAAAAATAGACTTTTTTCACATATATTCACTTATTTTATCTAAACTTTTCTACTCTTTTGATAAAACCTTATTTTTTAACTCATCAATTTTTAATTTAAACATTTCATTTGTATCAATTAGTTCATTTATCTTTTTCATATTATGAGAAACTGCTGTATGATCTTTCATTCCAAAAAATGAAGCTAAAGAAGGCATAGAATTAGGAGTAAGTGTTCTTGCAAGGTAAATTCCTATACGTCTAGCTTCTACTATGTTTTTACTTCTTTTTTTAGATTTGATTTCACTTGGTTTTATATTTAATTCTTTTGAAATAATTTCTATGATGTGTTCTAGTGAAATGTTGTTTCTTCTCTCTTTTATCTGTTCTTTCATAACGTTTTTTGCAAATTCCAAGGTAATGTCTTGTCTCATAAGTGAAGCATAAGCATTGAGATTTATAATAGCACTTTCAATTTCTCTTATATTATCTCCCATATTTGTTGCAATGTATTGAACAATGTCAGAGTTTAAATCAATTCCATCAAGTTCACATTTTTTGTTGATGATAGCTATTTTTGTTTCAAGTTCTGGTAAAGATATATCTGCGATTAAACCCCATTCAAATCTACTTTTGAGCCTCTCTTCAAGTCCATTTATCATCTTTGGTGGTTTATCACTTGTTAAAACTATCTGTTTTCCAGCAGAATGGAGTTCATTAAAGGTGTGAAAAAATTCCTCTTGAGTTTGGATTTTATTTGATAAAAATTGAGTATCATCAATTAAAAGAACATCACAACTTCGATACTTTTCTCTAAATCTCTCCATTGTTTGATTTTTAATGTTATAAGTAAAATCATTCATAAACTGTTCAATAGTTGCATAGATAACACTTTTACCTTGTTCTTGTACATAATTTCCAATGGCATGTATAAGATGGGTTTTTCCAAGTCCAGTAGGACCATATATAAAAACAGGATTGTATATAATACCAGGTTTTTGTGAGATTGATTTTGCTGCTGTATAGGCGTATTGATTTGAATTTCCTACAACAAAACTGTTAAAAGTATAAGAGGGATTTAGAATTGTATTTTTAGTACTTTTGGATAATTCATTTAACTCAATAGGGACAGTTTTTTTTCTAGTTGTGCTGATTTGATCTTTGAGCATAATCTTTATGTTAGGTTTTTTGCCAGTTTTTATCTCAAACAAATGAGCTAATTTTGAAGCATATTTTGTTTTAACCCAGTTTGATATCAAAATATTTGGTGCTATAAATACTCTTAAATCATCTCTTGAGGCTTTTTCATGGTATTGGAGTTGTTTGATATACCTTGTATATTCTTGTTCGCTTATTTCAGATTTTAACAATTCTAAGATATCATCTGCTAACAAATAAGCTCCTTTTTTGAAAAACCCATAAAAATGAGGTTTAGTTCACATAGTGAACAAAATGTGAATAAGTTCTTTATTTTAGCGAAAATTATTTGAATTATATGTTAAACTTACCAGTGAATAATGTTTTTCACCATGTGAATAAAGAGTGAAAGAAGGATAAGAAGTTGACGATTTTAGGAATAGATCCAGGTACAAGAAATTGTGGTTATGCAATCATTAAAAAAGAGAAAAATTCTTTGATTTTAAAAGAGGCAGGACTTATAAAAATCAAAGAGAAAACACTGCAATACCAGATAGTTGAACTTGTTGAGGGTTTAGATATTATCTTTAAAAATCATACTATTGATGAAGTTGCAATAGAGGATATTTTTTATGCTTTCAATCCAAAAACTGTACTTAAACTTGCCCAATTTCGTGGTGCTTTGAGTTTAAAAATTTTACAAGTATTTGGAAACTTTCACGAGTACACACCTTTGCAGGTGAAAAAAGCAGTTACTGGCAATGGAAAAGCTGCAAAAGAACAAGTTTCTTTCATGGTTAAAAGAATTTTAGGAATTAACAAAGAGATAAAACCTCTGGACATTACAGATGCTATAGCCATAGCACTAACACATGCCCAAAGGTTGAAAAATTAATCCTCGTATGTTTTTATGTTAAAAAGATATTTATGATCAATTGGTAGTGCATCATAGAGTGCATGGGCTAGATTTTGTATCTCCCAAAGAGCAGATTTATCACTTCTAAGAGTTAGAAAATTTTGTAAACTTCTTGCGTTGACACTCCAAGTAAGTTCAGTTTTATAACTTTCAGGTAAACAGTATTTTGCTTTATCATTACTAATCCCAGTACCCAATACAAGCCTTAGATTTTCTAAAGCTATAATACTCATTTCATCTACCATATTAATACCAGTCATTACTAAATATTTACTTGCTCTTTGTATATCTTTACATGTAAAGCTCTCTTCATTCTTTAATTCTTTGAGAGTATATCTTGTAGATTTTACACTAAGACTAGCTATACGATGGCGTGCTAACTCTTGAAGTAAGGCTCTTGAAACATCTTGTATATAAAAAGTGTAGAAAAGATGTTCTAATGTTGAAGCATGTTTAAATTTGTTACCAACTCTATCTATAAGTTCTCTATCTTTTTCGCCACCATTATCGCTTTTGTCGAAACTTTGCCAACAAGTTCTAATAGCACTTGCACAAACTTCTAAAGATGTGTGTTGTTTTAATGTTACAATCATAATTAGCCCTAATTTTTTAAGGCTAATTATAACTAAATATTGTGGGGAGTCAAAGCTAAACTTGTAAACTTTTTTTTCAAAAAAGATTTAAAGTATTAGCAATGACTCCTATCTTAACTATTGTTTTAACTGAAGTAAAGTATTTAACATCTGATCAGATGTTGTTATGGTTTTAGAGTTTGCTTGATAACCACGTTGTACTACGATGAGCTGAGTTAAAGAACGTGATAAATCAACGTTACTCATTTCAAGTGAACTCGCTTGGATAAAACCACGTCCACCGATAGCTGCTTGACCAATGATAGGATCACCAGAGTTTGAAGTTTGGATGAAAGCATTTCCTCCATCACTCTCTAAACCTTCATTATTTGTAAATTTTGCCATAGCAACTTGTGCAAGACCAAAACTACGTCCATTTGTGAATGAACCTATGAGTGTTCCTGTTTCATCAACTCTGATTCCAGCCAAATCACCACCAGGATAACCATCTTGACTAATCCCTGAAGTATTTGATTGGGCATCAAAACTTGTCATACCATCAAACTGTCCAAGAGTACCAAAGTTAAGTTCTATATTTTGGTTTGGAGTTGAACCATTATTTGCTGTATAAGTTAAGTTTGTAGGACTAAAAGTCGCCAATGAACCGTCACTATTAAAACTTATAGTTCCTGTTACTATATTTTTAGGATAACTTCCTAAGTTGATATCGCCTGGTTCTGGAACAGAAATAAGTATGGACCATTCAGTACCACCATCTTCTGTAAATCCAGTTTTTGTAAATTCAAATCTTACTGTATGTTTTGAACCAAGACTATCATAAACATCGATACTTGAAGCATGACTTGCTGCATAAATGTTTTGTGTAGTTCTAATTCCAGTTCCTGTATTGAGTGTTCCTTGAAGAGCAGCCATAGCAGTAGTGAAACGTGAATTTTCGCTAACATTATTTGTTACATCTGTAAGAGCTGTTACTGAAATATACATATTAAAATCATCAGTAGAGAGATAATTTGTTCCAATTTGTAAAGTCATATCAGCAGCTGTATCTGCTACTGTTGTACCAACAGGAAGAGTAACTGCTTCGGTTAATGTTGTACCAGCAGGAATAGTAAGACCACCAGCACCTGTTGGACCATATTCTACACCATTTACGATAACATTCGCAGATGGAGTTATAACTTCTGTAAATGTTGTCCCAATAGGAAAAGAGATAGCTTCAGTTGCTAAATCAGCTGTTAAAAGAGTACCACTTCTTGTAGTGACACCAGCTGTGTTGATAACATCTCCATCTTGTATATCAAGTGCATCTCCACTGACATTTGAAATTTGGAATTGTCCTTCTTCATTTACGATAACTTCTACACCATCATTTTTATCGGCTGCACCATCATGTGTATAATCAACCCAAAGGCGAGCATCTGTTTGAAGAGCTGCTCTTAAATCTTCAGTTGTTGTAAATGTTCTAGCTTGTGCATCATCGTATGTGTGTGTTGTGTTAAGTGGTGTTTTAGAGTAAGTATATTTATAAGCTGTAATGACATCAACACTTGCAAAAGTAGTTGTATCTGCTGAACCTTTTACTAATTTGATATTTTTTGTTGCATCTTCTGTACCAGATTTATTTGTATTGGTAAGATAGATTTGATTTCCGCCAGTAATCTGAGCTTGAACACCAGTTGAGGCTGTTTTTTCATTGATAAGTGAAGCGATATACGTTGCAACAGCATCGTCATCAGTGGAAACTATACTTCCTGAAATAGCTGTTCCATTGATTGTTAAATCAATATCAGTTGTACCAGAAGCATGGGCAGTAATAGTAAGATTATTTGTTCTAGCTTCTGCAAAACTTACCCACATACCTTGGTTATTTTCAAGGTTAAAAGCTTCACCACTAGAGTTAAATAATGCTCCTAAATCTTGTCCTCTTTCATAAAGAGCTTTATCTGTATTAAATGCATCATCACCTACATCATTTTCTACATGTACTTCATTTGTTTCTTGAAGACCATTGCCATTTAAATCAACCCAACCTGATTTTGAATCAAGAGTGTATATTTTTGATTTATTAACGATAGTATCACCAGAATTTAGATTTGCTTTTAAAGTAATGTAACTTGTATCGTTTGCAGGTGTTGTAAGACCAGGAGGAATAGTAATATTTGCGATAGGTGTAGTTGCATCAATTTCTCCTGTTGCTTCATCTCTTAGCCAACCTTGAACGATGTAACCATTACCCTCTGTAAAGTTTCCTTGAGCATCAAAAGCAAAATCACCATTTCTTGTATATTTGTATGTACTTCCACCATCAGGAGAAACAACAAAAAAACCATCACCTTGGATTGCAAGGTCTGTATTTTTATCGGTTGTTTGAACGGAACCTTGTTTAAAAATCTTTGTTACGGAGCTTACTTGTGTTCCAAGACCTATTTGCATAGGGTTCTTACCGCCAAGTTCTCCTTGAGGAGCAGTTGCAATCTTCGCTGTTTGGCTGAGTAAATCTGAAAAGTTTGCTCTACTATATTTAAAACCAACTGTGTTGACGTTTGCGATGTTATTACCTTCAACGTCCATTGCTATTTGATGTGCTTGTAATCCGGTAACGCCGGCCCAAAGTGATCTCATCATAATTAAATCCTTTACATTACTCTGTTGTAATCATAAGCAAAAAGTATTCCTATGCTTTCATATTGATAGCATTTTGAATCATTTGATCGCTTGTTGTTATACTTTTTGCACTAGCGTCAAAAGCTTTTTGCATGACGATAAGTTCGGTTAAGGCAGTAGCCATACTTACATTACTACCCTCTAATCTATTTGAATAAATAGCACTTCCTAAGATGGGATTACCATTTGCATCGGTATAAAAGATAGCATCTCCACTGTTTGCAGAAGCTGAAAAAAGAGTTGAAGATACTTTTTCTAACCCTTGGTCATTCATAAAATGGTATAGAGCAATTTTTGCTATGGGTGCGCTTCTACCATTTGTAAATTCTGCTATGACATTTCCTCTGCCATCCATACCATAAGCTTTGAGTAAACCCTCTACATAACCATCTTTTTCAGAATATCTAGCTTTATCTAAGTCAACATGGGAAACCATTCCATCATATCCGTTTGATATGATTACACCATTTTCTTCTGCGTAAGGTGTTCCTATGTTAATGCTCAAAGGAGTACCTCCATTTGAGAGTGTGGGCATATTACTTGCTATAAGTTCTCCAGCACCAGCAAAGGTTGCATCACCAATTTGAGAATCGATGATTTCATACACTTTATTTGTTCCTAAATCCACTTTATATAAAGTTGGGTCATAAATCTTTGTAACTTGATTTGTCTCTAAATTTACGTTATAAAGTGTTGGATCATAAGTGACACTTGGATCATATGTTTGGATAACATAATCCTCATAAAAACTTAGTATTTGTATCTGTGCATCCCAAGTAGTCTCAAGTGCAGATTGAGGAACTCTTTTTGTAAAAGTCATATCTATAAAATCTTTTTCACCTTCTGGAGATATGATTTCTGTTGTAAAATGTTCAACATTTGGTATCTCTTGTTCTGTTTGTAGCTGTGCAGTTATAGTAAGGCTTGTAGAAGTATCTAAATCAGAGATATCGCTATTGCTAAAACTCCAAACAAGTGTACTATCTGTACTTGAAAGAGGAGTTAATTCGGCAGTGATATCAACGCTATTGCCATTTTCATCAGTAACAGTGAGTATAACTACATCTCCACTTTGAGGATTTTGCAAAGCAGTTGTATTGGAGACTGTACCGCTTATACTCAAAGTTTCATTTACTGTATCGATAGCAGGAGTTCCTATATCTAAAGTATCCAAATCAATTTTTGTGCTTCCAATGTTTATCTTTGGGTTAAGATTTGCTTGATATTTTACATAAGTAGTTGCTTCAGGTGGAAAATATAAGATATCAGGAAGATTGATTTTAGATTGAGACTCTACACTAGAGAGTGTGATATCTTCTAAAGCACTTATGCTATAAGGAGTTCCTAACTCTTGTGTATTTCCAACCTTATAATACGTTCCAAATTCGTTTAAAATCCTATCACTTAGAGAAGTTGGTGTTACATTTCCCCCTAAAGTACCCAAAAGATAATTTCCATAAGCATCTACCAAGTATCCATCTGTATCCATACTAAAAGAACCAGCTCTTGTGTAATAAGTTTGGTTTTCTAAACTTTGAACACCAAACCAACCTTCTCCTCCAATGGAGAGATCAAAAACATTATCTGTATTTTGAAAAATACCTTGTGACATATTTAAAGTAGTTGCTTGAGCTCTACTTCCTAAGCCTTGATTATTAGATGTTGGATCAGAATATGAGTTTGCCAATGTTGTTGAAAATATAGTTGAAAATTCTGGATTTGCTGCTTTATATCCTATTGTACTAATATTAGAGATATTATCAGCCCATACATCCAATCCAAACTGATGGGATTTTATCCCTGAAATACCATTATAAAAAGAAGTATTCATATCAATATCTCCTTTTTAGAAAAATTCGGCAATATATTCCATAGGAACATAAGAAGAACCAAGTTTCATTAAAGGTGTACCACTTTCATATCTAACTGATTCAACAGGATAGATACCAAATTGTGTCTCTTGTTGTTCATTATTTGCATCAAGATATTCAGCTTTTACACTATAATATCCATCTTCTAGTAATTCACCATCATCATTATATCCATCCCATTGAAAAGCTAAAACACCACTTTTCCCTACTTGCTCATCAAGTGAAACAGTTTTAACAAGATTTCCATCTTTATCTTCTATTGTAAGCTTTCCTGATTTTATCTCTTCTTGAAAGTAGATTTCAAATTGAGCATAACTATTGCTAAGTGTGACAGCATTTGAACCTAAACTTGCCATCTTTCCAATTGCACTAATCGCACTCATATCCATATTTGAATTCATCTTTTCTACGAGTTCTTCCATGGTTTTACTCATATTTTCTGTTGATTCTAGTGTCGCTAGTTGAGAAGTTTGTGTAAGGATTTTTTCACTGTCCATAGGTTCAGTTGGATCTTGGTATTGAAGTTCAACTAAAAGAAGTTTCATAAAAGAATCTTTATCTAAAACGCCGTTTGGATTTTCTGTTGTACTACTTGTTGTAGATGTTCCATTTGCTAGTACATTTAAGTCTTGTGTTATTCCACTTGTAGATGTTGCCATAATTTATCCTTTATACATATTGAGGAACAATAAGCTCAATGCTTGTATTTGTCTCTTCTTCTACTTCTTCAAAAAAGTCTTTGTTCGCAGAAGAACTATTTTTACTTTGTTCATTATTACTTTGTCTTTGATCTGAAAAATTCATCTCTAAATTTGTAAATCCCATGTTGACAAGAGAGTTTTTAAATTCTGCTTGATTTTGAGTAAAGAGAGTCATCGTATTTGTATTAGAAGTGATGCTTACATGTAAATTGTTTCCACGATTGATTATCGTAACATCAACTTCCCCTAAAGCTTTTGGATTGAGTGCCATTTGCACTTTCATAATAGGTGGCTTATACTGTTCTATCTTTTCTCTTAAATCATCAGCAAATGTGCTAAAAGTTTCTCTTGGTTGATTGTTAGTAGATTTGCTTGAAAAATCCTGTTTTGAATTTACTTTTACATCATTTTTTATCGTATTTATTGATTCATTTTTTAACTCACTATTTTCATTCTCAGTAGTTTTAGTATTAGTGTTTTCGCTAGAGAGAACAGGTTGTGAAGCTAAAGTTTTTTGCTGTTCACTCTTTTCATTTTTTATATTTTGAAGAACACTTTCACTTAAACCTTTTTTTTCTAGAGCAGATTCAACTTTTACTTCATTTGTTCTTGTTGTCTTTGGAGTCTCTTTAAGGACTGCCTCTTGTGTATCATCTTGAGGAGTGGTTACTTTTGTTTGTGAGATTTTTTCCTCTTTTTTATCTTTCGCTTCTTTTGCAATCGTTGAGATTTCTTTTGGAACCTCTTTAGTATTTTGAGTTGTTTTTATCTCTGCATCTTTTTCGGTTTTTTGTTTGATTTCAATTTTTTCTTCTTTTACATGTAAAGATTCTTTTGTAGTTTGTATAGTTTTTTCTTCTTTAATCTCTTTTGTAATTATCTTTTCAAAAATGCTTTGTTCTTTTTGGGTATTTTTAACAGGCTTTTCTATGGCATTAAAAGGAATTTCACTACTTTTTATCTCAGTTTTTTTAGAAGAAGTGTCTAAAAAAGTATTTTTAACCTCTTTTTCACTCTCTTTAGGAACTTCAAAAAATGCTTTTTTATCCAATGTCGGAAATTCATTTTTTATGGTTTCAAAATCAACTTTTTTGATAGATAACTTCTCTAATCCCAAATCATATTTTTTTGATAAACTCATTAAATCAGCGATATTTTTTACCTCTTTAAACTCTTTTAAGGCAGTTTCGTCGCTTAAAAGCTGCTCTATCTTTGTTGAGTATTTTGGAAAAGAAGTCTTAGGAGTTTCATTTTTTAGTAAAGAAATAACTTCAAGAACTTCAGTTAAAAGATGTTCATCAAGAGATTTTTTAGGAGCATCAAGGTTCGTTAGTTCAGAGCTTTCTTCTTCATTTTGTAAGATATTTTCTTGAAGATTCTTTGTATCAGTAGTGGTAACTTTTGAGTTACTTTTGAGTTGCGAAACCATGAGAGATAAAAAATCTTTTGAAGAACTACCCTCTGATTCTAGGGTTGTTTTACTCTCTTTGACACTCTTGGTTTGCGCTACATTTGAACCAACACTTATAGTTAATATCTCTTTCATTTTTTAGCCTTAGAAAATTATCTTTCTATTTAAAGCAAAATATGTTCCATTTAAAAATTTTTATTACATATAAGTAACTAGTTAAACCTATATATAGAGTTTTTATAAAAATTTAGATATAATTCACGCCTTAAATAGAAATAAACCCAAATAAAAACAGTTTTTTTCACTGCAATTTCTTGACAAAGTCAAAGCTTCAGTGAGAGGAATTTGATTTGGGCTTCGCTCAAATCAAAGGAGAAATAAAATGGACTTTAGGAATATTGCGGTTATCGCTCACGTTGACCATGGTAAAACTACGCTTGTCGATGAACTTTTAAAACAATCAGGAACTTTTGGCGCTCATACAAAAACAGAAGAGCGTATGATGGATAGTAATGATTTGGAAAAAGAGAGAGGTATTACCATTCTCTCAAAAAATACAGCTATTAATTATAAAGGAACAAAAATCAACATTATTGACACTCCAGGTCACGCCGATTTCGGTGGTGAAGTTGAGAGGGTTTTAAAGATGGTTGATGGTGTTTTACTTCTTGTTGATGCATATGAGGGTGTTATGCCTCAAACAAAATTCGTGGTAAAAAAAGCTCTCTCTTTAGGTCTTAGACCAATCGTTGTTATAAACAAAATTGATAAACCATCAGCAGATCCTGATCGTGTTGTCAATGAAGTGTTTGACCTTTTTGTTGCACTTGATGCAACTGATGAACAGTTGGAATTTCCTGTTGTATATGCAGCAGCTCGTGATGGTTATGCAAAACACAATTTAGAAGATCCAAATGAAAATTTAGAGCCACTTTTTGAAGTGGTTATGCAACATGTTCCAGCTCCAAGTGGTAGTGTTGAAAATCCTCTACAACTTCAAGTTTTCACTCTTGATTATGATAATTATGTAGGAAAAATAGGGATTGCTAGGGTTTTCAATGGAACTGTGAAAAAAAATCAAACAGTAATGCTAGCAAAAGCAGATGGGGAACAGATAAAAGGACGTATCTCTAAGCTTATAGGATTTATCGGCTTAGAAAGAAGTGATATCGAAGAAGCTAGTAGTGGCGATATCATCGCGATTGCTGGTTTTGAAACTTTAGATGTTGGAGATAGCGTTGTTGATCCAAATAACCCTATGCCTCTTGATCCACTTCACATAGAAGAACCAACACTCTCTGTTGTATTTGCGGTAAACGATTCTCCTTTTGCAGGATTAGAAGGAAAGTATGTAACTTCAAATAAACTAGACGAGAGACTTGAATCTGAGATGAAAACAAATATCGCAATGCGTTATGAAAATGCGGGCGAAGGAAAGTTTAAAGTAAGTGGTCGTGGAGAACTTCAAATCACTATTTTGGCTGAAAATATGAGACGTGAAGGGTACGAGTTTTCTCTAGGACGTCCTGAAGTTATCATGCGTGAAGAAAATGGTGTAAAAATGGAACCATATGAGCATTTAGTTATCGATGTTCCAGATGAGTTTAGTGGAACAGTTATAGAAAAGCTAGGAAAGAAAAAAGCGCAGATGACAACTATGAACCCAACGGGAGATGGACAAACTCGTATAGAGTTTGAGATCCCTGCTCGTGGTCTTATAGGTTTTCGTGGACAATTCCTAACTGATACAAAAGGAGAGGGGGTTATGAACCACTCTTTCTTAGACTTTAGACCGGCTTCAGGTAGTGTTGAGAGTCGTAAAAATGGTGCTTTAATCTCTATGGAAGATGGTGTTGCTCTTGGGTATTCACTCTTTAACCTTCAAGAAAGAGGAACACTGTTTATTGAGCCTCAGACAAAAGTATATGTGGGTATGATTATCGGTGAGCATTCACGTCCAAATGACTTAGATGTCAATCCTATCAAAGGAAAACAACTTAGCAACGTTAGAAGTAGTGGGGCAGATGAAGCTATCAAGCTCGTTCCACCAAGAAGACTTAATTTAGAGTTAGCTTTAGAGTGGATTGAAAATGATGAACTTGTAGAAGTAACACCACAGAGTATCCGTATCAGAAAGCGCGAACTTGACGCTACAAAAAGAAAAAGAGCAACTAAAAAAGAGGGCTAAAAAGCCTTTTTTAGGTTTACATGTAAAGCTTTACA